>CAVKAP010000070.1:3661-35565 GCA_963654445.1 Segatella copri | reverse complement strand
AATGTCCAGGATATGATTCTACAACAGTGGCTCGAAAATGGAGACATCTTGACTTCTGATAAAGAAAATATAGAACAGGAATTGAATCGATGGTTGTCATGGTCATGCAGATGCCGAATACCGGTTTTTGTAGAACTAAGTAAAAAGATAAGAAGGCATAAGGAAGCAATCATAGCGACCGTTCACCATGGTTTATCAAACGCTCGAATAGAATCTATGAACAACAAGATCAAAATCATGATACGAAAAGCCTATCGCTTTAGAAATACACAAAGCCTCATCGATATGATAATGATCGTCTGTTCAGATTTATACAATAAAATAAAACTTCCTTATGAAATAAGACAATCAGATTTAGAAGAATTAATCAAATGATTTGATTCTTCAAGGCCTTGGATTTTGATATGCCAACAATCGAAGAGTCAAGGATAAACGTTGCTCGAAGCTCGTTCTTGACTTTTTTCTGTTGGCATATGTTTTATGGCAATAGGCTTGAAGAATCGATCACTCTAAATCAAGGTTATAGATGAAGAAAAACCTAAGGATGATTTAGTTCTCTGGATATACAATTCAATTGATTTTTACCCACACATGTTGATGATGCCTCAAAAAAGGAAGATTGCTCTTCCCTACAAATCCACCACAATCTCTAATGATTTCTCATCCTTGGTTGATGCGGTTATTTTTCCTTTGTGACCATTCACAATAGCCTGTGCAATGGATAAACCAATTCCATATCCACGAATTTCAGAATTATGACTTTGATCTTGACGATAAAAGCGATCAAAGAGATGTGAGATATTTTCTTTCTTAACCTGCTTTGCAGTATTAAAAACGATTAATTGGTATCCTTTATTGCTGCGATGAAAGCGTAATGAAATCAATCCATTTTCTGGAGAATATTTCAAGGCATTATCCAATAAAATAGAAACCAACTGTTCAATCCCACTTGCACTTCCTAAATAGGTACAATTCGATTCAATTTCAACTTGATAGGTCTTGTTTTCTGCAATTGCTCTTGCTTCAAAGGAAGAAGCTGTCTCTTCAATCACATCCGATATTGGAAAATCCAACATCTGTTCCTTTAAGGTCTGCTCTTCCATCTTCGCTAAAAAGATCAAATCATTGGTTAAATGCGCCAAACGCTTGGTTTGATTGTCGATATCCTCAGTCCATTCATTTTGAATTCCATCCATCTCTAACACCGCTAAATCGGCTGAAATTGTAGCGAGTGGAGTCTTAATTTCATGTCCTGCATTCGTAATAAATTCTTTTTGTTTATCATAGCTTTCAGCAATCGGTTTAAATACTTTTTTTGATGCAATGACAATTAAAAAGGAAACAATCAAAAAGCCGATAAAGCCCATCCAAATAGACATCCATAAAAAATAATAAAAATTATGCAGACTTTTATGACAATCCAAAAATATCATAACTGTCGCATTATGATCGGTATATTTAATAAAGCGATAATTGGAAAGAAAGCCTTTTGTAGCATCTCCCTCATAGACCTCACTCGCATATTCTAAAACACGATTTAGGCCAATCGCTTCAATACGAGAGGTATTGGTCGTTAAAACATAACCATCATCATCCATATTGACTAAAAAATAGCGCGACTCAAACGGGGTTTCTTTACTTAGACCAGATGAATCATCATACATTTCATAATGCCTTGTATCTGGAAAGGAGCCATCATTTTCTTTTAATAAATTTAAAATTTGATCAGCAGATAATAAAACATTCCGATAATTTAAAATATTGATGGTTGCCATCAAAACCGTAAGCGTCAATAAGACAGAAAAGAGTGAAACTGCGATAAATTTCCATCGAAGCTTTTCAATCATTTTTTAACTCCACCGAATAACCGACATTACGATGCGCTTTGATTAAAATATCGGCATTCATCTTATTTAGCTTTTTTCTTAAATAAGCGATATAGACCCATACAATATTAATTTCTGTATCTGTATCATAGCCCCATATTTTTTCAAATATCCGTTCGGTTGAAATAACTTGTTTCGGATTGGATAAAAGAAGCTCCATCATTTGAAATTCTTTATTTGCGAGCTTAAAATTTGCTTTCTCACCCTTTAATTCAAAGGTTTTACGATTTAACGAAACATTGCCAAAACGAATTTCTGAATCATTGACATCGGTATGTATACGCGTAATTGAACGTACACGCGCTAATAATTCTCGTGGATCAAAGGGCTTTGCGAGATAATCATTTGCGCCTGCATCTAAACCATCCACTTTATCTTCAATTTCTCCTTTAGCACTTAAAATAAGTACAGGAATGGTATTTCCTTGTTTACGAATGGTTTTTAAGACTGTGATTCCATCCACCTTCGGCATCATGATATCCAAAATCAATCCATCGTATTCTTCTGTCTCTAGATAATCCAAGGCCTCTTGTCCATCATAGACTGCATCTACACTATAATTTGATTTTTGAAGAATCGTCACTAAAGCTCTTGAAAGTGACTTTTCATCTTCCGCTAATAATAAACGCATAATTTTCTCCTAAAAAAGGGAGACCTAAAAGGCTCCCTTGATCTTCTCTATCTCTACATTTGTTATAACACGATTGAATAAGGTTATGCAAGGCTTATTCGAAGGGCTTCGATGAATTTCATCGACATGATAATGACCATGAAGCCATACACGATAATCAAGCTTTTCTTCAACTTCCTTTAAGAAAGGCTTTAAATCATAATATTCAGGTCCATAATTATTCATATCGGTTTGATACTTATACGACAATGGATGTCCTTCATAGATTTCATGTGTTAGAACATAGTCCGCTTTCCAATGATGTAGTTCTAAGTTCTTCCTTGCATATTTTATTTCATCTAAGGTTGGTAATTCCTGTTGCCACCAATTGACATTGGATACACGATATTGTGCATCATGACTGGGTGCTCCGCCAAAACAAAAGAACTGTTTCCCTTCAATTTCAAAGAACTCACCACGCATCAGATGAACGATATTCGAACGAATCCGATGAACCTGTCCACCATGCCATTGTTCAATTGGAAATTGCTCTAAGAGATTAAAATTTTCATGATTTCCATCAATAAAACAGGTCGTCCAAGGTAAGGATTCAATCCAATCCAGCCAAAAACGATCACCACTTGCTCCATCATAAATAAAACCAAAATCGCCAACGATTATTAAATAATCATCCTTAGTCATCGTTTTGCCCTGTTCAAAGCAATCATCAGGATTGATTTTTGCGACATCTTGCTCACGATGTGTATCACCTGTTATATAAATCATTTAGTACTCCTAAGTCTTAGGTATTATAACATACTTTCATTCAATTCCTAGTAATGTACTACACAAAATGATACTTTAAGCGTTTTCATTACAAAAAAAGTATTAATTATTAAAAAATAATAGCTAGTCATGAATAAATTGACTGGAATAAAGCTCATAATAATAGCCCTTTTTCTCCAACAAAGTCTCATGTGTTCCTTTTTCCATAATCTTTCCATCCTTCATATATACAATCAGGTCCGCATTTTGAATGGTTGATAAACGATGTGCAATCACAAAGGAGGTTCTTCCCTTCATAAGCGTGTCAAAGGCTTTTTGAATATAAATTTCGGTACGGGTATCAATATTTGAAGTCGCTTCATCTAAAATCAAAATGGGCGGTGAGCATAACATAATCCGACTAATACATAAAAGCTGTTTTTGTCCCTTGGATAAGCTATCGTCATGAAGAACGGTATCTAAGCCTTGCGGCAATCGTTTGATAAAGCCATAGGCATAACAAGCCTTACTGACCTCAATAATTTCATCATCACTTGCTTCTTTTTTGCCAAAGCGAATATTTTCTCGTACAGTATCCGATTTAATCCATGTATCCTGTAAGACCATCCCAATATTTTTACGCAAGGATTTTCTAGAAATTGATTCGATTTCTTTTCCATCAAAGGTAATTTGTCCACCTTTTTTATCATAGAAACGCATCAATAAATTAATTAGGGTTGTTTTTCCACAGCCCGTTGGACCAACAATTGCTACCTTCATTCCAGCCTTTACATCCAAAGTAAAATCTTCGATTAAGCTTTGCTCATCTGTATAAGAAAAACAAACATCCTTTAAAGATACATTTCCTTGAACTTGTTCTAATTCTTCTTTTCCGTCTGCACATTCAGGTTCTGCTTCCATCAGTTCAAAGACACGATTGGCACATGCCATCGCATTTTGAAGCTCTGTTACAACCGAACTGATATCATTAAATGGCTTCATATATTGATTGGAATACGAAAGTAAGACCGTTAATCCACCAACAGTCAAATGATTGGAAAGAATAAAGAGCGCTCCCATTAAAGCAACCACCGCATAAATCACATTGTTGACAAAGCGGGTTGAAGGATTGGTCAAGCTAGAAACAAAAACGGCTTTTTCCGAATAGTTCTTTAATTCTTGATTGATCTTCGAAAAATCTTGACTGGCCTTTTCTTCATGACCAAACATTTTGAGGATTTTTTCATTCCCAATCATTTCTTCTATAAAGGCGGTTTGTTTATCTCGCGTCTCAGTCTGTTTCTGAAACAAGGAATAGGAATGACTACTGATCCATTTGGCAACCCAAAAGCTAATTGGTGTAAGCGCAAGAACTAAGACAGTAATCCAAACATTGATTGTCAGCATAAAAATCAATGTGATGAGTATCGTTATAATTCCACTAAATAATTGCGTAAAGCCTAAGAATAAACCATCCGATAATTGTTCTACATCGGCAATCATACAAGATATCACTTCACCCGTCGCTTTTTGATCAAGATAGGAGAAAGGTAAATGTTGAATCTTTCGAATAGCTTGATAACGAATATCACGAACAACATAATAAGCCAATCGATTATTGATTAAATTCATGAGCCAAGTCATAAAAGCGCAAATCAAAATAAATAGAAGAATTTCTAGACTCATCGTTTTTAGACTCGAAAAATCAACCTTTCCGATTCCAATTAAAAAATCAATTTCTTTTCCGAAGCATTTGGGTATATACAATTGAATGATGACCGATACAAAAGAAAACACAAAGGATAAAACCAAAAGGAAGGCATATTTTTTCACATAATTTAAAACTTTTTTAAACGTTTCTAAACTTGTCATACACCCACCTCCTCTTTATATTGAGATGCATAGATTTCTTTATATACGGAACAATTCTTTAGTAATTCATCATGGCTTCCTTTTCCAAGCAATTGTCCATCATCCATAACTAAAATAGAATCGGCATGACGAATGCTACTGATTCGTTGTGAAACAATAAAAACTGTCATATCCTTTAGTTGACGAATGGCTTTGCGTAAACGTGCATCGGTTGCATAATCTAGGGCACTTGCACTATCATCAAGAATTAAGATAGCTGGCTTTTTTAATAAAGCGCGCGCAATGGTCAAACGTTGTCTTTGCCCACCGGATAAATTTTTACCATTTTGTTCTAAGACAAAATCCAATTGTCCCGGTTTATTTAAAACTACATCCTTGGCTTGGGCAATTTCTAAGGCCTGCCAAATTTCTTCATCACTAGCTTGTTCATTGCCCCATTTCATATTTTCACGAATAGAGCCATGAAATAGAACCACATTTTGACTGACAAAGCCAATTATTTGATTTAATTGCTCTTTCGAATAATCTTTTACATCCAATCCAAACAAAGAAATGTGACCAGAATTCCTTTCATAATAACGAGCAAATACCTGCATTAAAGTAGACTTCCCTGATCCGGTTCCACCGGTAATACCAACAACTTCTCCTTTATGAATAGAAAAAGAAATATCACTTAATGCCATAGAAGACGCATCAGGATAGCGAAAGGAAACATCACTTAAATCAATGGTCTCACCCTCTGGCTTTCTTGATTCTTCTTTATATATCATTTCATTATTCACCGCTAAGACATCTTCAATTCTGGATGCACAGGCTATGGATTTATTGATGGTTACAATTAAAGAAGCCAATTTAATCAATTCAACAATAATTTGCGCCATATAATTATATAGAGCTATAATTTCACCTTGATTTAAATTTCCAATGTTTACTTCAAAAGCACCTTCATAAATTAATACAATGGTTGCGACATTGATAATAATATAGGTTAAAGGACTCATTAAGGCATTAATCTTGCCTTGAAACTCATTGTATTTTGTATATTGATTGTTATGCTCATCAAATTCAGAAACAAGATCATCTTCTTTACAAAAGGCGCGAATGACACGCACACCAGTAATTTGATCTCTAGTAATTCCTAAGAGTAAATCCAATTGACTTTGGACCTTTTTAAACAAAGGAATAGAAATCCACATAATGCCAGCAACCACCATAAACAAAAGAACAATCGCAAAAAAGAAAATAACGGCCATCTTCCCTTCAATAAAAAAGGCCATGATCATCGAACCAAAGACTATAAAGGGCGAACGCAATAAAAGGCGCAAGGTCATATTGATCCCATTTTGAACTTGATTGATATCGCTTGTAATGCGTGTAATCAATGTATTCGTACCAAGCTTATCCAATTGAGAAAAGGATAAGCTTTGAATATGGTCAAATAAGTGTTGTCTGAGCTTTGTTGAAACACCTACTGATGACTTTGCTGCAAAGTATTGGGCCGTAAAGCTACAGCTCATTCCAATCAAAGCCAATAATAGTAATAAGAGGATATGTTTCCAAATGGAAGACCAATCCTTTAATAAAATACCTTGATTGATTAAACGAGCAATCACTAAGGGCACCAACAAGTCAAAAAAAGCTTCTAGCATCTTAAAAGAAGGAGCTAAGATTGCTTCTTTTTTATACTCTTTTAAATAGTTAAAAACTGTTTTCATATATTTCCACCTACATACAAAAAAAAGAGACATTGTCTCTTTTTTTATTCAACACCAATAATAAACGAATATACAGGTTGTTGTCCATTATAAATTTCAACTTCTGCATCGCTATTTTCTTCGATATAAGAAGCTAGCGCCTTGGCTTGATCCTCAGTCGCATCCGCTCCATAAATCAAGGTAACCAATTCGCTTTCATCATCTAACATCGATGAAACTAAAGACTTACTTGCTTCCATACAATCTGGAACACTTGCAGCAATTTTCTTACCACAAATTCCCATGTATTCACCCTTTTTAATTTCTTGGCCTTCATAGGTTGTATCTTTAATGGCATAGGTGACTTCACCAGATTTTACATTGGCAATCGCTTCATTCATCTCACTTAGATTTGTTTCTTTATCGACATCCGGATTGAACATAATACAAGCACTTAAGCCTTGAGGAATGGTTTTGGTTGCCAAAACTTCAATGTCTTGATTTTCACAAACCTCTTTTGCTTGATTGGCAGCTAAAATAATATTTGAGTTATTTGGTAAGATAAAAATCGTATCCGCATTTAATTTATCAATCGCACTGACAAAATCTTCTGTACTTGGATTCATGGTTTGTCCACCACCAATCACAACATCAGCACGTAAATCTTTAAACATCGCATCCACGCCCTTACCTGGAGCTACGGTAATAATGGCATATTTTTTATGTTCAGCTGGCTGTTCAACCGCTTCCTTTGCATCCTCAAGCTCAACAATATGGTCATGTTGTTGTTGCATATTTTCAACCTTGATTTTAACAAATTTTCCTTTGCGTCGACCCATCTTTAAAGCTGTATAGGGTTCTAAGGTATGCACATGAACCTTCACTAAATCCTCATCCTGTACACAAACCAAAGAATTACCAATAGTAGCAAGCTCATCACGGAAGCCTTCTTCTGAGAAGTTCTTGATGCCATTTTCACTCAATTGAATAACAAATTCTGTACAGAACCCATATTCGCCTTCTCCATCGTTACTCACCTTTGTTTGCGCTTGATCTACGACTTGTTCGCTTTCTTCTTTTTCGATTGCATGTCCTTCTAATGCAGCTAAGAAGCCTTCAAAAATAACACAAAGTCCTTTTCCACCACTATCAACAACACCAACTTCAGCTAAAACTGGTAGTAATTCAGGTGTACGATTTAAGGATTCATTTGCTTCCTTAATCATTTTACGTAAGACATCAATACAATCTGAAACTTCTTCTGTCACAGTATATGCATAGGTATAGTCAGCTGCTTCACGAATAACCGTTAAAATCGTTCCTTCAACCGGACGCATAACAGCTCGATAGGCAACTCTTGACCCATTCACAAACGCATGAGCTAATTGAAGCGCATCGATTGTTTCGTTTTCTTCTAAAGCTTGATAGATACCTCTAAAAATTTGTGAGGTAATAACACCGGAATTTCCCCGTGCTCCCATCAATAAACCACGTGATAAGGCTTTAAAGATCTTACCAACATGATCTTCTTGTATTTCGATTGCTGATTTTACACCATTAGTAAAAGTCAATGACATGTTCGTTCCTGTATCACCATCAGGTACAGGGAATACATTTAAAGCATCAATCTCACCTGAATGATTATTTAAATTATTCATACCTGATTTCAACATGTCTTTTAATATCTGTCCATTAATTTGATCCATAATTCACTCCTACTTAGCAGCTTGCACACCTTGGACGCAAATATTGACAGATGCCACTTTTACTTCCAATGTTTTTTCTAATACGTATTTTACACGTTTTTGTGCTTCTAATATAATTTCGCTTAATTTAATGCCTTGTAAAGCAATAATATATAAATCTAAAACTAAACCATCTTCCTCTTGACGTACGATAACACCACGAGCATAGTTTTCCTTTTTTAATAATTCAGCCCAACCATCACGAACGACCTTTTGACTAGACATTCCGACAACGCCATAGCATTCAGTAATTGTACCACCTGCTAAGCTTGCGATCGCATCCAATGAAATTGCGATATTTCCATATTCCGTTGATTTATTAATAGGCATATTGAAACCTCCTACATTCTATCCTATTATACTCTTTCCTCTTTCTTTACACAAATACTTCATTCATATGTAGAATATTGACCATAATTTGGATCATAATATTGTGAATAAGAATCATAATACGCTTGTTGATCCGTTGTACTTTGATCACTTTCTTCTTGATATGAATCAAGCGCATCAAAGGTTTGCGTTTGTTCATTCCAAATATATTCTTCTAAGGTTGTTGGATCCCGATAATAACCCGTTGTAGCATTGTATTCTAGGCCCGTTTGTTCATCAAGAGTCCAACTATCATCATCACTTGTATTTGTTTCAGAGTTTGTATCTTCACTTGTTTCTTCTTTTTTCTCTTCCTTTTTCTTTTTCTTCTTTTTCTTTGAATTGCTTATATCGCTGCAATCTATTTTTTCGATTGCTGAATTGCTCGCATCTAAGAATAGACAAACATTTTCACCCTTTAGCTGCGTTAACATCGCTTGATATTTAGCCATCATCACTAAAGAAGATAAGGATGTATAAACTACATTTCCATCCTGCATGGTCATCTTAATCATGTTTTTATCGTAGGATGTTTTATACGGAACCATCTCCGCTATTTTTTCAATAACGGATCTTGTTAAGACCTTTTGATTCTTTTTAAACTGTGCGCAAATTTCTTTTCTTTGTTTGGCTGTAAAGCCATTCAATAAAGGAAAATGAATAATTAACTTTAGATATTTTTCTTCCAGTGGAATGGATTCATTGTCAATAGTTAACATGTAATTCTGGTTATTTTTTACATAATAGCCAATGACATTTTTTTCTTGCACTTGAATTTTTAAACGTCCATTGGACTTTGAAACGCTTGCATCCTTTACTAAAGACATCTTTTCAATTCGTTTTTCATAAACAAGATTTGGTGTTAAATAGATTCGACTATTCATAGAAACCTTAGCAAGCTCATAGACTTGTGAATCCGTTAAATAATAATTCCCACTACAAACTAAAACATGCGCCTTGGCATCAAAAGAAAAATAATAAACGGTAAAGCTCGATAAGCCGAGAAGAATCGACACGATAATCAAACATGTCTTTAAAGACAGTTTTTTTAGCTGTCTCCTTATTTTATTTACCAATTCATCTGCTCCACTTCTGTAATAAGAGAGATACCATATTTTTCTTTTGCCTGCGCTCGAATCAAATCAATTAGGCTTCGAATATCGCTTGCACTGGCTGTATTGTTTTCATTCACAATAAAATTGCTGTGCTTTTCCGATACCTTTGCGCCCCCAATTTGATAGCCTCTAAGCCCCATTTCATCAATGAGCTTCCATGCTGGCATTTCTTCTGGATTACGGAAGATACTTCCAGCACAAGGCTTATCCAATGGCTGAGAATTCATACGGCGTTCTCTTCTTGAATCCATCAAATCACGAATTTCGCGATTCTTTCCCTTTTGAAGCATTAAACGACAAGCTAAGATAATCCAATCCTTGTGGGATTGAAAAATGGAATGACGATAACCAAAATCTAATTCCTTGCTGTCCATCCAAACAATCGTATTGTCTTTTAACACACAAACCTCATCAATAATTTCTTCCATATTCGATTTATAGGCTCCCGCATTCATATAGATTGCTCCACCGATTGAACCTGGAATTCCACTGGCCCATTCAAGACCAGATAAATCATTTTTCATCGCTTGTACTGATAGGTTAATAATAGAACAGCCAGCCTGTGCAACAATTGTTCCTTCCTTTTCAATATAAAAATCATTAATTTCACGATCTAAATTAATAATCGCTCCATGAAAATCTTTATCACTGAATAATATATTTGAACCTCTTCCCATAACGAAAAAAGGAATATTTTCTTTATTTAAAATATGAATCACACACATTAGAGCGGTAAAATTCGTTGGATAGATAAAATAATCAACAAGTCCTCCCACATGAAAGGTGGTATGGCGACTCATTGGTTCTTTTTCAAGTACTTTTGCATAAATATTTAGTTGTTCTGTAACGGACATAAAACCTGCTACTAAAAACATATACAAATGCGTATATGCTAGATGATTTTCTACAACTTCACAATTTGTAGTTACTGCTTCACAGTGTATGCTTTTGTAATGAATCAATTCATATACTACTTACTCGAATTGCACACTCCACAGTCTTAAATTCCCGACTAACCATCGGTACACTCCTGTAAATTCCTTTTAGTGATTCGATACAGGCATCATCTAAGTAGCTCCTCCTTCCTTAAATTTTACTTTTTGCCACTTGATGTTCGTGGACTTATATCATTGCTCAATTACAGCCATCAAGACTCTACCCTATAGTTAACAAGACTATTCCAACTTGTACTAGCTTATTTCCTGTAATTCCAGCCGTTTTAAGTTAGCAACGAATACTCTAGTTTTTGAGTAACTTTGAGCGTAATTGATTACTTAAAAGGTGCTTCTATTTTACAAACGCTTCACACATAGAAATAATGTCATAAGCAGCATTCGGCTTTCCTAAAGCTTTTGCTTGTTCGCTCACCTTACGCATTTCATCTTCATTCATAAATAACGCTTCAATTGAACGATGTAAATTTTCTGCGTTTAAATCCTTCTCTTCAATCATATAGGCTGCATTTCGATCCACCAATTGACTTGCGTTATAAAATTGGTGATTGTTAGCCACATAAGGCGATGGAATTAAGATGGATGGAATCCCTAAGGCCGTTAGTTCAGCAATTGTTGTTGCCCCAGCACGACAAATCATTCCATCAATTTTTTTATAAATTTTTAATGTATCCACATAATCTACCACATGAATATTTTCTTGCTCATCAAACAAGTGCAAATCATCCGCATTGTTGCGTCCACATACATATAAGAATTGTAAAGATGAATCCATATCCTTTAAAGCAGATTTCATTAATTCATTGACACTGCTTGAACCTAAAGAACCCATCATAATTAAAATGGTTTTCTTATTGGAATCTAAGCCTAAAGATAAGAAATAATCCATATCCAATTTTGCTTCCTTGGCAATGGTAGCTCGTGGATTTCCTAATAAGTGAATTTTTTCTTTTGGAAAGGTCTCTTCACACTTTTCATAGCAGGTCACAATCGCATCGACTTTATTCATGACCAATTGATTGGATTTTCCAACAATGGAATTTTGTTCATGAATAATAGTAGGAATTGATAGACTGATTGAAGCCATCATAACAGGTGCTGAGACATAACCACCAAAGCCAATCACAATATCCGGTTGAAATTCTTTTAAATAAGTCTTTGCCTTATTACGTGCAGAAAACATCTGACCAATGGCCTTCCCTTTTTGGAAGACATTTCCTACTAAGCCAGATGTATGTAAGCTTTGAAAACGATATCCATGAGCAGGAATGACGCTTGCTTCCATTCGATCATCGTTTCCAATAAATAATATTTCGCAGTTTGAATACAGATGTTTAAACTTATCCGCTAAGGCAATGGCTGGATAAATATGACCACCTGTACCTCCTGTCACTAAACAAATTTTCATAATGTTCTTCTAATCTTCCTTTTCAATCGGATCATTGGTCACATCCAAAATAGCTGTCAATACATATCTTTGATCCGAATTAAATCCATAATCCAAATTACATGTCGATAAAGAGACAAAGTTACAATCTGAAGTATCATAAGAATTGCTGTAAAGAGCATTTGATACCCACTCTGAAATTACAGAATCTCGATAATCGCCAAAGTTGGTTGTATAGTATACGGAAGAATCCGTTGTTTTCGCAAAGGTGAAAATCTTACATTTATAATTTGCACTCGGTGTTAATAAATAGAAGTAAGGATGACTATTAAAGAAGCTTTCATCCGCAAAATCCTTAATATTGGTAAACATACCTCCACCTTCAACTGAGTGGCCATAAATGATTGAGTTATTGTCTAAAAATTGTGAATTGGCATTAGAATCCAAAAAGACTGAACCATATTGACTGTATTGTTTATCGGTTGTATGCGATAAATAAAAGGAATTGTCATCACCTTGAACAACTGGAAAGCTAATGTCACAGCCTGGTACATAGACCCATCCAACAATATCTGGGTTTTGCTCCTTTAAAGCATCCCAATCGGGTTCAATGGTATTTTTATTGTCATTCTCAACTAATTTTTTGTAATTTTCTGTTTCTTTCTCTACTTGATGCTTAGCGGATAAAACTTCATAAATATGAAAACCACTATATCCGGCAACACCTAGCAAGATAATAATTAATATTCTATAGATCCACTTTTTCATAGCTCTTATTTTACTACACTTTCTTCATCTCTGCATTAAAAATACGAATTCTCATTTGATTCTTCCCAACAAGCATAAGAAAAAATACTTCAAGAAAAACATTGAAGCAATATTTCACAAGCTCTCACGCACCATCATCAGAGCATATCCAAGAAGGTTTTGTCCCTTCCATTGATCCCTATCAAGCCGCTTAGAAGCTTTCATAGATAATCCAATTCCCCATATTTTATCCCTGACTGCACATTCAGCTAAAATCGCATTTCCGGTTGCTTTTAGCTGTTCTTTCAAATCTTCATTTTGAGAAAATTTTGCCAATAAGCCATTATAGATAATGATCTGACGTACACCATTCCAATAGCTCTCGTTATAATTTCTTACAAGTCTGCCCAATGCTTTTATTTTCGATACGTCATCTGTCGCAAGTATTTGATTGGCTGTATCCATATCATGAAAGCATAGAGCTTTCTTATACATCATATATTGTTCCATTGAGGAAAAGGTCACTTCATCTATGGTAAATTCACTCAGATACCAATTACTTAGATATCCATTTTCCTCATCTGGATTATGAAAACAAATAATATCCATTACCTTTCACCAACCTTTTTCACTGCAAGCTCTAAGTCTAAATCATGAAGCCCACCATAGGCTTTCTTTAAAAAGTCTACCGGTACTTTTTTAATCACTTCACTGCTTGGAATATTGTAATACCATTGATAATAAGCATAGAACTCACCAATCCAATCCGGCAAGAATCCTTCAATTGCTAGACCATCTTTTAATTTAAAACCTTCTGTTTTACAAAAATAATCCCATAGCTCAGGCGCGCTCATCGTATTCACATAGGCTTGAGACTCATCAATGCTTTTTCTAGTTTTACTCATCATATATTGATTGATGAAATCCGCAGTATCCTTATCCGGATAGTTTTGCGAGACCAAATCAAATAGCTCCCCTTGATTTTCAACAACATCATCTAAATATAGCTCTGAATATGCTGGCATCGTTATCACCTCTCAAACAATGTACTGAAACCATTCGTTACTTTATTCATTTTCAAAAAGAAGCAAGTTCCCTTGCTTCTTAACAACATTCAATTTCATAAGAAGGAGTAAAAATCTCATTTGGTGCTAAAATTTGTGTACCCTCTCTTTGATAAAATGACGTATGATTGACATCAAAATCGGCATGTCCATACCATGGTTCAATACATAAGAAATCCGAATGCTTTGGATGCGTCCAAATCGCTAAGTATGGATAATTTTCAAAATGAACCTTAAAACGGTCTTCATTTTTATATTTCATCGTTACACTTGTTGAAGTGAAATCCTTAAAGATCATGGTTTTAAACGTATCGATATCTTCATAATTCAAATGCCATGCCTCAATATCGGTATCAACCCATTTACTTTTCTTTTCAAAGCTTTCATCAAAAAGTAATTGTTGAGCCTTTTCAGCATGTTCAAAGCACAAAACATAGTCTTCAAACGATTCCCCTTCATAAAGTGGAATACGGAAGGCCGGATGTAAACCAAAGCTAAATGGCATATCTCTTTTTCCGGTATTTTTAATCACATAGGAAATCTTTACTTTTTTCTTTTCTAAACGATATTGAATTTCATAATGGAATTCAAAAGGATATTGTTTTAAGGTTTCTTCATTTGAATCAAAATGGAAAATCAAAGCATCCTCTTGTTTTTCACCTTTACAGATTGCATAACGAATCAAACCATGATTTTTCATAGCATAGGTCTTTCCATCAATTTGATAATCCTTACTGTAAGTATTTCCAACGATAGGAAATAAGGAAGGATTTCTACCTGACCAGCCTTGATTTCCTTGATACATCAACTCTAGCTTTTTTTCTTTATCAAACAAATGTTTAATTTGTCCACCATCTTCGATACATTCTAAACGAATATATTCATTTTCTAATACGTACTCCATTCTTCTTCCTCCATGATAAATGTGTAAATACTATCTTCTTGACATGATCCAATGATTTGATCTGCAGCTTCTTTACAACGTCTTTGTCCATTGCCCATCGCAATTCCTTTATTTGCATAAATAAGCATATCTACATCATTATCTCCATCGCCAAAACAAATGACCTGCTCTAAATCAAAATATTCCTTTAAATAAGCAATGGAATCTTTTTTATCGCAACGACTTGGTCGAATCTCTAAACAATCAAAATAGGCAATCGTACTGCAATCCCTAACGATTTCTTCCATTTCTTTTCTCTGTTCATCCTTTTCAAAATAAACGATGACATTATAGACCTTTTGATTGGTATACGCTTGATAAACCGGCAAGCTTAAATAACAATGCCAACATACATCCAACATCGCTCGAGTTACCTTTTGATTGCCCCAATAGGTTCCTTCCAGGGTTGAATACTTCCAACACATCTTTTCTTTAAAACAATAATCTGAAATCTTCTTCAATATAGAAGAAGGGAGTGCCACCTCTTTAACAAGCTCTCTATTCTCATAGATGACCGGTCCGCCATCCATAATTCTTGCATCGAAAGGAAAATCTCGAAGAATTTTTGGTAGATGGTCCCATTCACAGCTTGCACGTGAAGTCGCCGCACAAACTATTTGTCCATGCTTTTGTAAAAGCTGTAAAGCTTGAATGGCCGAAGCTTGAACATCATGATACCTATGTGAATAGAGGGTTCCATCAATATCAAAAAAATAGCCTTTTCTCATATCGATATTTTAACATAAAAAAGGTCAAGTTCTCACTCAACCTCGCAAAATCTCTTGATTTCTTCCATACGTTCCATTGTCTCATCATAGCCAAGTTGGAACCATGGATGTAATTTTTTCGGATCGGTCGTATAACGGGTAATCCCTAAATCCTTTGAAGGACGTAAGACAATGGCCTTCCCTTCATGCTCTAAGGCATCAACCTTGCCCCATTGCTCATTATAGCGTTCATGACGAATGCGTAAATCTTCTACAATCACATCATCCTTGTAAACTCTTTTAGCCAGTCTTAATTGCCAATTAGGTGCTGGCTTTCGAACATAGCCTAATTCTTTGGTCGAAATAACAATATGTCGATCATTGCCTTGTCTTAAGCTTTGTTCAATACTGATCATATCTCTTAGACCAGCATCCATATATTTTTGATGATTCATTTCATAGGGATGCGCCAATAGTAATAAAGCACAGCTTGCTTTTATCAAGGTTTGATTTTCTTCTAAATAAGATTTATCAAAATATTCAATTTCATGTGTTTTTAAATTATATAAGCCAGTATCCATTTTGGATTCACTTTCACGGTATTTTTTTAAATCCAGGGGTGCCTTTCCTTCAATGAATTGAAAGGTGGATTCAATGCCATATAAACTTTTTTCTTTTAATAAAGGGCGCAAACCAAAAACATTTTTTTGACAAGGTGCTTCAATTCCAGTCACTTCTAATCGATGAACCTGTCTAGAAACATAAGAGGTTAAAATCTCACAGCCTGCACTGATACCTACGGTATAAGGTAGATAGATTTTTTCATTTAATAAAGCTTTTAATACGCCAGCAGAATAAGCAGCTTTGGTTCCGCCACCTTCTACTACTAAACCTATTTTTGGATACATAAAACTTCCTCACAATCTCAGTGATTATACACGAAAAGTAAAAATATATAAATAGATAAAAAACAAAAAAAGATGGGATATCCCATCTTATTCGCCCCATACTTCTTGTGCAATCTCTTTTACAAGGCTTAATTTATTCCATTGTTCTTGTTCCGTTAATAGGTTTCCTTCTTCTGTAGACGCAAAGCCACATTGTGGAGATAAAGCCAATTGTTCTAAAGGGACATATTTTTCAGCTTCATGGATACGAGCAATGATTTCTTCTTTCTTTTCTAAAGCTGGATCCTTTGAAGTAATCAAACCTAAGACGACTTTTTGATCTTTGATATAACGTAATGGTTCAAATCCACCAGCACGGTCACTATCGTATTCTAAGAAGAAGCCATCAACCTTACATCCACCAAATAAGGTTTCAGCGACTGGCTCATAGCCACCACTCGTAAACCAAGTGGAACGGAAATTACCACGACAAATATGCATAGTAATGGTCATATCCTCTGGTTTCTTTTCAATGGCTTTATTGATCATTTGAACATATTTTTTAGCTACTTCATCTACATCAATACCACGTTTTGCGTACGCTTCACGTTTTTCTTGGGAACAGAATTCACCCCATGATGTATCATCCAATTGAAGATAACGACACCCTGCATCATAGAAGGCTTGAATGGCTTTTTGATAAGCTAAGGCAATATCATTAAGTAAATCTTCTTCGTTTTGATAACGATCAATAGAAACATAGTTTTCTTCACGTACGCAACAAATCAAATGAAGCATCGATGGTGAAGGAATACATTGTTTAGCAACTGAGCCATCCGCAACAGATTGTAAATATTTAAAATGCTGAAGGAATGGATGGTCTTCTGGAAAATCGACCTTATCGACAATATGTAAGGTTTGGCTTTTTGGTTGATGTCCTTTGAAGGCAATAGAAAAATGATCGACTGCAACCTTTTCTACACCGTCTAAATCCCATAAGAAATCTAAATGCCAGAAGGTACGACGAAACTCACCATCGGTCACAGCTTTTAAACCAACCTTCTTTTCTTCTTGAACAAGGGCTTGAATGGATGCATCCTCTTGCGCTTTTAATTGTTCTGCTGTAATTTCACCCTTTGCGTATTGTTCTCTTGCTTCTTTTATTTCATTTTTTCTTAAAAAACTTCCGACGATATCATATCGAAATGGTATTTCTTTACTCATAAAATCCTCCTAAACGTAGTTCTAGTATAAAAGACAATTGACTATCTGCATAATATAAAAAATTGATTAACGGCTATAGCTTATAGCTATAACCATTAATCAATTATTCTGTCAATATTTTTAAAAGGATTTCAACCATTTGATTCATTTTTGTGATGGAAGCAAATTCATAACGACCATGATGATTAAAGGATCCAGTTCCTAAATTCGGACAAGCGAGTCCCATTTCAGTTAATCGTGCTCCATCAGTTCCACCTCGAACAGGAATCGATATAGCTTTAATCCCAAAGGATGAAATTGCTTTTTTGGCTTTTTCTACCGCAGTCTTATCCTTCATAAAATCAGCCATATTGTAATATTGATCCTTTGTTTCTACTTCAAAGCGTTTTCCATACTTATCATTTAAAGCATCACAAATTTGCTGCATATAGGCTTTTTTGCGTTTGAATTTTTCACGATCATGATCCCGTAGGATATAAATCAATTGGGCTTGTTCAACATCCCCTTCCATTTGAACCAAGTGATAAAAGCCTTCACGACCTTCGGTCGTTGCGGGAGATTGGGTATTAGGAATGCATTTGGCATAATCCATAGCCAATAAAGAGGCATTGACCATTTTTCCTTTGGCACTGCCTGGATGAATACTTTCACCATGAATGGTCACAACACTTTGGGCTGCATTGAAATTTTCCCATTCGACATTATCGATGCAATCTCCATCAATGGTATATGCATAATCACATGGAAATTTACTTAAATCGAAATGATCGGTACCTCGTCCAATTTCCTCATCACAGGTAAAGGCAACATAAATGGGACCATGTTTTTTATTCTTGATTTTTTCTATGCATTCCATAATGATGGCAATCCCGGCTTTATCATCTCCACCCAACAAGGTGGTTCCATCGGTCACAATTAAGTCATCACCAAGGCATTGTTTTAAATCGGAAAAGCGATCAGGATCCATTTTGTATTGTTCATTTAATACAATCGTAGAGCCATCGTAATCTTTGATTACTCTAGGCTTTACATTGGTACCACTGCATTCTAAGGCGGTATCCATATGCGCACATAATCCAATCGCATCCATAGAAGGATCTCCATCTAAAAAACAATAAAGAATACCAGTATCCGCTAATTCTACTTGATCAAAAATCGCATCACATTCCTTCTTTAATACCCTCGCAAAATCCACTTGTTTGGATGTACTTGGAACTGTGAAAGAATTCTCATCCGATTGGGTATCAAAGGATACATAATGACAAAAGCGCTCCTTGATCATATTAAAGCGGCCGCTAAAGAAGGTACAATTTGCTTCTTTCTAGAAACATAGCCTTGATCGGCAAAACGAGCAATCGCAGGAGATAAGGTTTGGGCTAATTTCCCTACCGTAATAAAACGTGAACCACTACCTTCAACATCGGTAATCACCAACATCATCAAATCATAGCCACGATGTTCATTTTGTTCCTTCATATAAGAAATTAATTGGGTTTCGATTTCATTGACATCATTTAAATCATAGGTGAAGACCTGCGCTACATTGATGCGATATCCACTCAACAAATATTCCTTATTATCATTGTAAAGAATATCCTTAAATTCTTTTCCTTTGATGGTTGCCGTATTTTTAAACAATTCTTTAGCCATCGCATCAAAATCAAGATCATATTCTTTTTCAAGACGCTCTTTCATATCCTTATCAAATTGGGTACAGGTTGGTGAATGAAAATTCATCGTATCACTAATTACACCATAGGCAATCAATTGAGCCACCGTTTGAGTCATTGGAATACCACTTTCACGATACATCATTTCAATAATCGTACAGGTACTTCCAACCGTCATATTACGGAAAGAAATTGGATGACTTGTTTCAATATCACCAATGCGATGATGATCGACAATTTCAATGACTTCCGCAGTTTCAATATCATTAATTGCTTGTCCAATTTCATTATGATCGACTAAGATAATCTTTCTTTTTTCACTCTTTAATAAGTGATAACGAGCAACCGAACCAACCAAACGATTTTGGAAAACAACCGGATAGTTTGAATGTCGCGTTTTCAACATTTTATGCTCAACATCTTCAATAAATTCTGCCTTATTAAAGGAAACAACCTTTTCTTTTTCAGTCATGATCAAAGAAACTGGAATGGAGCGATAAATCATTTGAATGACCTTCATAATATTATAACCAGTCTGAATCAAGGTAACGCCCTTAGCCTTAGCCATATCCAACATAAAGTCGGTTGGCGTATAGTTTTCAGTGACAATGACAACTGCACAGCCATGAGCCATACTCTTTAACATATCGTCTTCATGGTCATCTAAAACCATGATAGCTCCCTTTAAATCTCTTTCCATCAATCGTTTATCGGAAATGCGTACATAACCACTGCGATCTTGATGTCCTTCATACAAAAACTTTCCCTTTAAAGCCTTTACGATATTACTTAAAGGGGTTCTCTTTAATAAATCCTTTGTGATATTCACATCCTGCATAGAAATGGTTGAAATATCATTGATGGTAACAATGCCCATATAATTATCGGCATCATCTACAACATATAAGGTTTTAACATGATTTTCAACACATAGATCCCAACCATGACGGATGGTTTCCTTATGATTAATAGTAACAGCTTGATCAATCTGTATTTCTTCGAGCGTACACCTTGCGGTATTCATATACAGAGGATAATCAACATTTAATTTTTCTAGAATAAAATTGGTCTCCGGATTCACATGTCCTAAACGCGCCGCAACAGCCGGAATGCCTTGTTTCTTTTTTAATTCCGCTAAGGCGATTGCCGAACAAATAGAATCTGTATCCGGATGTTTATGTCCAATCACATAAACAGGTAATGCCATAATTTACTACCAGCCTTTCTAAAGTTAGTATAACAGAAATCTTATCAACTGTAAGTGTTTTCATCTTCAGGGAAAAAAATAGACTATACAAATGTATAGTCTATTGGCTTATTTTACAGCTTCTTTTAAAGATTTAGCTGCTTTAAACTTAACACTTTTTGAAGCAGCAATTTCAATTTTTTCTTTTGTGGCTGGATTGATTCCAGTACGCGCTGCTCTTTCAGACAATGAGAATTTTCCAAAGCCATATACATCAACTGTTCCATTGTCCTTTAATGTATCTGAAATAGAATCAAAAACAAATTGCACGTATGCACTTGCATCCTTCTTTGAGATTCCATATTCTTCTGCGAGCATCATTGCTAGATCTTGTTTTTTTACGATTTCTGCCATAATATACCTCCTTGACACTTTGCCTATATTACCACTTTTGTGTCAGGTTGTATAGTACATTAAAAAAAATGTAAGCGCTGCATGAAACGCTCAATCAAAATCGATTAAGAAAAGTTTTTACCTTTTCCATAGGTAGCCCAACGACATTGCTGTAGGAGCCATCAATCCATTCAACAAAATCACATTCTTGAATTCCATAAGAGCCTGCTTTATCCATGCATTTTCCACTTTTGACATAGTTCAATATTTCCATATCAGATAGATCTCGAAAATGTACTTCAGTCGTTTCAACAAAGGAATACCTTTTTCCATCATATAAAAAACATACGCCAGTTTTTACATAATGCGTATTTCCAGATAGCTTTTCTAAACAAGAAAAGGCTTCCTTTTCATCTGCAGGCTTTCCTAAGATTTTTTCTTCATAAACAACAATGGTATCGGCAGCCAATACGATGTATTCTGGATATAAATCCGCTACCTCTTCGGCTTTATGAAAGGCCACTTGTTCTAAGGCTTCATCAATGGAAAGCTTCAAATCAAAGACCTCTTCATTTTTTGCCGGATGGACAATAAAAGAATAGCCTTCCTTTTCTAATAATTCTTTTCTTCTTGGTGATTGGGATGCAAGTAATATTTTCATAAATCCACCTCATAAGCAATTGGTGCTTTTTTCTTTTGATAATAAATACAATAAACAATGAAAACGAATAATAGAAGCGCATAGCTGATTACAATTGAATAGACCAAGCTAGAGAAGACAAATTCAGGTAACATATCAATCATAAAATCAATACCGGGTGTTAATAACCAGTCTTGATTATCAAAAAACAACAAATGAAAATGCGTCCAAAAATCCGTAAAATCAGTTATCATCCATAGACCTAAAAAGGCTAGAAAAACAAAGAAACAAAAAGCAGCTTGTAAAAAGCCCTTTGTTAGAAAAGCCATTGCGTGCTTCCCTTTTCTTATATAGATTGCAATTCCTATTGCGATAAGTATAGTTATATAACTTATCTTCTTTGCCTTTTGATATAGAGCTTTGACATCCACCATATGTCGTTTTTCTTTGGCATCAAAGACCTCTTGTTTCTTTCCATCAATTTTCATTAGATAATTGATATTTTTTCGATCATCTTCTAAATAATCCAATAAAATCGTAATACTCTGATTTAAATCTTCTTTTGAAACCGACAAATCCTCTGCTAAATTTGTCTTGTCATAGAGCGCAATATAAAAATTTGGATTGAGTGCCCATATTCTTATACAAAAAAATAAAGAAGAATAAAGGCAGCACCATCCAAATAGAAAACAAAGCCAAATTTTTTTATTCAACTGCAACTAAATCCAACTTATCAATCATTGGCAGAGCATCCATCTCTTCTAAGAAGGCTTCAATACTGATTTCTAGATTATGAATATCTAAGGTTAAAGATAAGTTATGAATTCCATTAATTGGAATCGTTTGATTGATTGCTAGAATATTTCCTTTTCGACTGGCCACAAGATTTAAAACCTGAGATAAAGAACCAGATTCTTCACTGATGACCATCGTTATTACGGCCTTTCTTCTTGACTCCTCTTGGTTAAAGGAAAAGACCGCATCTTTATATTTATAATAGGTTCCGCGTGATACGCCAACGGCTTTTACGGCTTCGCTAATACGTTTTACTTTGCCCGATTGTAATAAGTTTCGTGCTTCAATGACTTTTTCAAGAACTTCAGGCAAAATATCACTTGATACCACAAAAAATTTACTCATGGACGACGTATGCTCCTTTCTGACTTATTTGAATTTCTTTACAGAAGATTCCTAAGCCTTCGACATATTCTTTTAATTCCAATAAAGGTTTTTGATCTAAATGAATTCCAATCATGGTTGAACCAGAACCCGAAATCCACATAGGAATTTGTTTTTCTTGGCAAAAGGCATGAATCTTGTCATACGAAGAAATCAATTTTTTACGATAGGGTTCGTGTAAAAAATCATGACAGCTTGCTAGAAGTAGATCTAAATCCCCATTTTGAATGGCTTGAATAAAGCTTAAGGCATAGGCGACTTGTTGTTTTGCACAATCAAAAGGAAGACTCTTTGGCAAAACCTTTCGTGCTTGCTGAGTTGGTACTTCTTCATCGGGTACCATAGCCAACAAATGCCAATTGGCACAAGAAATATTCGTTGAATAAATATGATCCTCTTGCATAAAGGAAACCGAAAGAGCGCCAACTAAAGCTGGTGCCACATTATCTGGATGTCCTTCAAAACGAGTGGCTATCTCTAACATTTCACGCATGGTCAAGGGATTTTCAAACCATGTATTGGCACCTACTATCCCTGCCACAATACACATAGCACTTGATCCAAATCCACGACTGGATGGTAGAGTTGAATCAATATCAATATGTAAGAAAGGATGTTCTTTCTTTAAATAATCACAGGTTGAATAAAAGGCTTGCAAGACTAAATTATCTTCATTTTGAAAGGCTACAGGACAACCGGTAATGCGATTAGTTTCACTGGCTTCAAAAGAAAAGGTGGACCACCAATCCAAAGCCATACCCAAACAATCAAAGCCAATTGAACAATTGGCTGTGGTTGCAGGTACACGAACTTTAATCATTAAAAAGCTCCTTAATATAGGAAGCAACGTTTTCTTTCATTTCAGCTACTTCAATAATATCTTTATGACGGATTGGCAATTCTTCTAATTCTGCTAATCCTTTAGGAACTGGATCTTG
Organism: Segatella copri; assembly: GCA_963654445.1. Classification (GTDB taxonomy): domain Bacteria; phylum Bacillota_I; class Bacilli_A; order Erysipelotrichales; family Erysipelotrichaceae; genus Absicoccus. The sequence continues at coordinate 11,591 of CAVKAP010000070.1, read as the reverse complement.
ACAAACCGTACTTAATTTTTTCATTGCATCCATTTCATCGCTACTGCTTAAATCAATAGAATCCAACACATCCTGAGAGAATTTATAAGGTGAAGCGGTAGCTAAAGAAACGATTGGTCTTTCTTTGGCTTTTTTCGCAATATCATAACCAATAGCTGAATGTGGATCTAAGATGACCTTTGTTTCTTTATAGGTATTTCCGATAATTTCCTTGGTTTGTTCATCACTGACATAAGCACAATCAAACAATTCTTGGATCTTACTCAATAAGTCTTGACCAATTTCATAGCGTCCGGTTTCCGCTAAATCACTCATGCATTTCTTTACGAATTGACTATCACAGCCTGACATATAATAAAGAAGACGTTCTAAATTTGAACTAATCAAAATATCCATACTTGGACTAATGGTTTGAATAAATGGACGATTGCGATCATAAACACCCGTCTTTAAGAAATCCGTTAAGACATGGTTTTCATTACTTGCGACATAGAATTTTTCAACAGGTAAGCCCATTAAATACCCATAATAACCCGCTAAGACATCACCAAAGTTTCCAGTTGGAACACTATAGGATACCTTATCACCAATTTGAATGGTTCCTTCCTTTACAAGCTGTTTATAGGCTTCAAAGTAATATACGATTTGTGGAACCAAACGACCAATATTAATACTATTGGCACTGGTTAAACGTACGGAATGTTCTTTGGCTACTTCCTTTAATTCATCATCTAAGAACAATTCCTTTACCTTACTTTGGGCATCATCAAAGTTTCCTTTCACCGCAAAGACCTTTACATTGTCTCCCTTTTGCGTAGCCATTTGACGATATTGGATTTGTGATACCTTTTGATCTGGATAGAATACAACAATTCCCGTATCCTTTACATCTTGGAAACCAGCTAAAGCGGCTTTTCCAGTATCTCCACTGGTTGCGGTTAAGATCAAAGCCTTTTGATTGCTAGCTTGCAAGGCTACTGACATTAATTGTGGTAATAAAGTTAATGCCACATCCTTAAATGCAGAGGTTGGTCCATGGAATAATTCCAAGACATAGACATCCCCTACCTTGCGAACGGGTGTTACTGCCTCACTCGCAAAGCTGTGTCCGTATGCATTTTCTACACATTGTTTTAATTCATCTTCCGTATAATCACTTAAAAGGTGCTTTAAAATATATACGGCATTTTCTTTATAGCTTTGTTGACAGATTTTGTTTAAATCCAATTGTACACTGGATAATTCAGGCCAAACATATAAACCTCCATCATCAGAAATTCCTTCTAAAATGGCTTGTTTGCTTGTGATTTTTTTATCACTATTTCGAGTCGATTCATAGACTTTTAGCATTTGAAATCCTCCTTGAAATTCAATATATCCTATGATACAATGTCCACATTGTAAAAACAAGTGTTTTCAATCTGAAAATATTTTTTGTTTTTATGAAAGAATTGTACATAAAGCCTAAACAAAATCAAATATTTGCTTTATTGTATAAATACAAATTAATTTATGGAGAGATAATAAATGTTAAAAATCACAAAATTTGGTGGGAGCAGTGTTGCCAACGCAAACCAATTTAAAAAGGTCAAAGGAATTGTTGAAAGCGATCCTTCTAGACAATATGTTGTTGTCAGTGCACCAGGTAAAAGAACCGCAAGTGACAACAAGATTACCGATTTACTTTATTTATTAGATGCCCATCGTCAATATCATGTGGATGCATCCAATGTTACAACGATTCTTCGTGAACGTTTTTTAGGCATTAAAAATGAATTGGGCCTAAAAATGAATTTAGAAAAGGAATTGGATGAATTCTTTGCAAACTTACCAAAGATGAACCAATCAGAAATTGTCAGCCGTGGTGAATATTTCTGTGCCAAAATGATGGCGGAATATTTAGGCTATGCCTTCGTTGATGCGGCCGATGTGATCCGTTTCCGTATGGATCACAGCATTGATTGGGATGCCACAACAAAAAAGGTGCAAGCAAAATGTGCACAATTTGATCATTTTGTCTTCCCTGGATTCTATGGAAGTGATGCCAATGGACAAATTCAAACCTTCCCTCGTGGTGGTGGTGATATTTCCGGAGCTATTTTAGCGCGTTGTATTGGTGCGGATATTTATGAAAACTGGACGGATGTATCTGGTTTCTTAATGGCCGATCCAAGAATTGTTAAAAATCCAGAACAAATTACGCATATTACGTATTCAGAATTAAGAGAGCTTTCTTATATGGGAGCTAGTGTCTTACATGAAGATGCCATCTTCCCTGCAAAGGAAAAAAATATTCCAATTCATATTTTAAATACGAATCGTCCTCAAGATAAAGGAACGATCATTCAAGAAAATATTGAAGAAGAAGAACATCCATATGCGATTACTGGTATTGCAGGTAAAAAAGGCTTTACTTCAATTCTTGTTTATAAAAAGCATATGTCCAATGAGGTTGGATATATTCGTAAGGTCTTATCGATTATTGAAGACTATCATATTTCCATTGAACATATTCCAAGCTCCATTGATTCCTTTAGTGTAGTGGTTGCCGATAGTGATGTGGAAGATATTCTTTATGAAATGGTTGCTCGTATTAAATCAGAGATTAAACCAGATTCCATTAAAGCAAAATCCGGTTTAGCTCTTATTTCAACCGTTGGTCGAAATATGTCAGCAAAGCCAGGTACTTCAGGTCGTCTATTCGGAGCTTTGGGTGCAAACAATATCAATATTAGTATGATTGCCCAAGGTAGTGATGAAATGAATATTACCGTTGGAGTCAAAGAAGAAGATTTCAATAAAACAATTCAAGTCATTTATGACACATTTGTAACAAAGGAGAGTAAATAGAATGAAAATCGCAATTGTCGGAGCGACTGGAGCTGTTGGTCAACAAATGCTTCAATGCTTAGAAGAAAGAAATGTAGAGGGTGAAGTTAAATTATTAGCTTCTGCTCGTTCAAAAGGAAAAGTTGTTCAATACAAAGGACAAGATTTAGTTATTGAAGAGCTTTGTGAAGACTCTTTTAAGGATGTTGATTATGCACTTGGTGCAACTGAAAATGATATCACAAAAATGTGGATGCCATGGGCACAAAAAAATAATGTTGTCGTAGTTGACAACTCAAGTGCTTATCGTTTGGATGAAGATGTACCTTTGGTTATTCCTGAAATTAATCCAGAGGATATTCAAAAGCATCATGGTATTATTGCCAATCCAAACTGTGCAACGATTATTGCCTTAGTTGCCTTAAATGAATTAAAAAAGGAATTTGGCATTAAACGTATGATTGTTTCAACTTATCAAGCAGTATCTGGAGCGGGGGTAAAAGGTATTCAAGACTTAGAAGCACAATCAAAGGATCCAAGTGTTCCTTCAACAGCCTTCCCTTTCCAAATCGCATATAACTTAATTCCTCAAATTGGTGATTTTGATGATTTAGGTATTTCCAAAGAAGAATGGAAAATGCAAAATGAAGGTCGTAAGATTTGGCATGATGACAATTTATTGGTTTCATGTACTTGTGTGCGTGTTCCAATCTTACGTAGTCATAGTGAATCCATTTTCATTGAATGTGAAAAGGAAGTTGATGTCAAAAAAGCTAGAGCTTGTATTGAAAAAGCTGCTGGTTGCCAATTAAAAGATGATCCAAAAAATAAAGTGTATCCTATGCCATTGGATACAACGAATCAAGATGATGTCTTTGTCGGACGCTTTAGAAAAGACATTGCCGATCCAACTGGACATAGCTTAAGCTTATTCTGTTGTGGAGATCAAATCCGTAAGGGTGCTGCAACCAATGCCGTACAAATTCTACAAGAATTATTAAAATAAGATATATTAAAGCCACAAAGTGATTTAAGCACCGAGTTTAAGTATGATTCGCTCGGTGCTTTTATGTGTTTCAATTCGAAAATATTGTCTGCTTACCGGAGGCGTCTTATAAATGTCCGTGATTATTACGTAAAGACAAGTCCATCAAATACGTTAAAAAAAGTCCAATCGAAACGGTGATGAAGGATATTCAATCCATTGTATATGTGCTAAGAACATATACAATACTCCCTAAGCGTGTATATGCTGAGCATAAAGGCCTAGGGACGCTGTTGAGCTTATACTTGCAAATCAACGATCCCTCGTCAATAAATAGACCGTTAATTCAATATTTATCTAATTCCAATTACATCTTACAATTTGATGTAAAAAATAGAATGCGGGCTCGGAGTATGTGAAGTATTCAATTAGCGCACATTTTATTTTTCCAAATATTCCTTTACCTTCTCTTCGGATATTTCTAATGCAAGGGCAATTTGAGCAATTGACAGAGTCTTAGATAATTGACGAATTGTCTGAATCATACCTTCTTTACGACCTTTTTGAAGTCCTTTATCGAGAGCTTCTTCAAGATCTTGTTGGTGCTTTTCTTCAAGCTCTTTTTCATATTTTTTCTGCCATTTTTTAATACGCATTTGGCGTTCGTTTTCTTCGAATTCGGCAAAATCCTGATCTAACTTTCTCCAACGATCTTCTTCGATTTGATCTACTCGTTTATCAATCATTTGAATCACCCTCTCCTGTTCTATGAGTTCTTTTATTTTACTATTGTTTTGAGCATCTTGGCAATTCAAAAAGTAATAGGCTATCCTTTCTTGTTGACTCATTTCTAGAATCGATTTTGACTCCTTGATTTTTATCATTTCAACGATACATATTTTCATTTTTTCGCTAAAAGGATACCCTTCTTCGTTATACATGGAAATTTGCTGATAAAACGAAGGAATATCATAGATCTTTCCATGAATAAAGGCTAATACAATGGATTGTTTAGAATCGGAATAAAATTTTCCTCTTAGATCCTGACTAGAGAAAATACGGGATACATAACACATTAATCGATCTCTTAATTCATCTTCGTCGACTACAACCTGCATCTCAATATCTACTTGCGTACGATTATCTAATTCAACCAAGATATCAAAACGAGAACTTTTCATCTTTTCAATATTTTTTGTCATTTCAGGATTCTTGATTTTTAAATCTTTTATTTTCATGTTCAAATAAATCTCAAGAACCCCTTTCAGCGCTTCGTTGGACTCCTTTGTGTCTGCACCAAAGACATACTTAAAGGCAAAATCGTTTAATAAACTACGATAAGAATTATGCATATTCTCCTCTTTTCTAGAAGCAAAGCTTCCTATTCTTATACGTTTTTTTAAACATAAAAATACAATTAAATGTAGAAGTGAATATTATGTTTAGAAGAGTCTTAACGAGATGAGTATTCCACGTACTTAGAGCCAGTGAATCCACCACTCGGAGCCACTGTTCCATCGCAGAGAACCACTCATTCCATTATATATAGCCAATGGATTACATCAACTTGCAAACACGTGTTATCCCACTATTCCACAATCTGCTTGACAGTTGGTTCCCGCCCTCTAAAAGCGTTCAGATTACCGAAAACAATGCCCTTTGGCAACACTGATCTTAAAAGTGTAGCAAAGAGATAGCCCAACTATAAAGCAGCTTTCGCGGCATATGCTCATAACACTTAATTTATTGATTCTGATTACGAGGTATTCGATTATACACAAAAAGGATGTCTATATGACTATTTGGTCACATTAGACACCCTCTTTTTTATCTTTTATACTTCATCCATATTTTGGAATCCATTTCTGTAAGTCTCAAAGTAATTTTATTCAATCAATAGAATCAGTAATAAAATCTTTATAGCGCTAATCATTCTTTGGGTATATTATTTTATCGTTTCTTTATAGTTTTGAGTATTTTAGCTTAACGTTCTACACACAAGGTGCCTTTTGTATAGTATTAAGAAAAATTTTCACATGCCAATCGTATATAAAAGAAAGACAAAGAAAATTGTTAAGATCACAACGACAATAGTTGGAAGCTTTTTCCAAGAACAAGCAATCGCAAATAATCCTCCGAGTATTCCTATCCATCGATTTTCATCAATTGATAAAATGGCTGGAAAGACCATTGCAGTTAAAGCCGTATAAGGAATTAATTGTAAGAAAATCTTCATCTTTTCGGATAGCTCAAATCGATCAAAACAAAGCGATGGTAATACTCTAGGAAGATAGGTTACGATTGCCATTGCTCCGACTAATAGGACCATATTCATGATAAATCCTCCAAATCAATAAAGCTTAAACCGATGAATGCCGATAGTAGGGTTGCAGCAATCATGGCCCAGCTACTTGACAAGAATTGATTAAAGAGCCAGGAAAGGACACAGGTTAAAAGAATGACCCCTATTAGCTTTCGATGTTTTTTTACACTTGGAATGACCAAAGCAATAAACATTGCATATAAGCTGATTCCTAAGGAAGCGGATAAAACCGTTGGTAATAAATGGGTTGTTAGAGCACCAATAAAAGAACCGACTGCCCATGATAGCCAACAGGTTAAACCAAGACCAAAGAAATACCAAATATTATCTTTACTTTTTTCATCGGATACATATAACGCAAAGACCTCATCGGTAATAAAAAAGGATAATAAAGCACGTTGTAGCTTATTTCCATCGGTTAAACGGTCCATCACACAGGTTGACATAATGACATGTCGTAGATTTAAGATAAAGGTCGTTAGAATAATCGCAAAAATTGTTGCACCGGTATGTAACATATTAATGGCTGCCATTTGACCAGCTCCTGTATAAACAAAGAAGGATAATGCCATGGTTAAAGACAAGGAAGCATTTGCATCACTTGCCATCATGCCATAGGCTATGCCAATGGGGATATATCCTATAATTACAGGTAATCCTGCTTTAATTCCTTCTTTAAAAAATTCCCATCTTTTCATATTCCACCTATTCCCTAGTTATTATATCAGAAATATGAGAAAAGAAAAATATGAGTTTTAAATTTGCTGAAAAAGAAGAATCAATTGACCAAATAGACTGTTCCAAGAATAGTCAAAGCCTAAAAAGATCATTCGATATCCGTAACAAAGCATCATAAGACAACACCAAAGAATCAAAATCATATTTCGATATTTTTTATTGAAGAGATAGAAAAGAGCACAAATCCCTGTTGGAATAAGCATGGGATGATATTGAAAAGAAGAATAAAGATCTCCTTTTAGAAAGGAAAGAAGGCTTCGTGTCATACCACAGCCTGGACAAGGAATTCCCGTTATAGAAAGAAATGGACAATGATAATCGATCAAAAAAATCAAAAGGAATAAGACGATGCCTATTCCTATTTTATCTTTCTTATTCATGCATTGCGATTCCATTTAATTGATCTTGTACAATACACATAGAGATAATACTTAAACCAAGGATTGCAAGAACCAAACAAAGAATAGAATTATCAGCTGCTTTATAGCCATCATTAAATTGAATCGATGAAAGCTCTGTCCCTACCTTATACCAGAAATAAATCCCATAAATTCCACAGGTTACAACCGTTAATAAAACCACCAATCCTGCTGATAAGCCAGTCTTTTTACCATGTCGCTCTAAACAATTATTGACATCATTGGCAATACTATAGAGCCAATAGAGGGCAAATAATCCACAGGTTACAAAGCATAAAAGAACATATAATGGAATATTTCGATGTTGAATACCTGTAAAATAAGGCCGATTAAAATTTGTTGAATCGTCTTGAACAATTATTTGTTCTTCATTTAATTCACTTTCCTTTAGAGCTTGCCAATCTTCCATACCTTCGGTCCATACAAAGGTATTTCTATTGATCTTATTTTGATGAAGAAAGCTTTTCATCTCTTCTTCTGTATATGGACCATGTTGATTCGAATCAAGGTCAACATAGTACCAGCAAGCTTCCTTACTATCTTCTTCCTTGTTTTCTTCAATCGTCTTAGAGGACAAATCCGTTTGATTTAAAGCCTTCCAATCCGAAAAGCCATCCTTCCATACATAGGTCGTTT
>CAVKAP010000070.1:0-3014 GCA_963654445.1 Segatella copri | reverse complement strand
GGTTATAATAAGTTTCTTTACCACTTGGTCCCTCATTCACACCTTTAGCTGCAGTTAGAACTGGTCCATTCCAAACATAATTTGTAGTCGCAACCACAAAACCATTTTCATCTAATTTTTTGTTATCAACCGTTATATTTCTTGATAATACACCCTTTGAATTAAAATGAAGTGGCGTTGTTTCATTAACAATTTTCCATCCAGAAATTGTTTTTCCTTGTTGATTATAACCAACATAATCCTGAATCGAAGTTACAGAATTCTTACTTGAAGGCTTTGTTTTGTTTTTTGATATAATTCGAACCTCATAAGCTTGTAGACCTTTTGCTAAACCTGTACTACCACTTACTGCGCCATTTATTGCCCAATCTAACCAACCATAATCAGCGATATGCGAACGATAATAAATGTCATAATATTTTGAAAACGAAGAATCCAATTGGATTTGTAACGCTTGAATGATTTGATTTTGTCCAATATTACTAGAAACAAAATTTCCATTTGTCCAATTTAACCATCCATCATCTGTTACATGAACACGATAACTTAAAGCATTCGTCAACAACATACCAATTGTACTTGTAGAGTCTCCATGAATTCGAATCGCTTCAATATTTTTGTTTTCACCTGTAGTTCCCGACACCGATCCTGCTTCTACTTCATTTTGCCATCCTTCATTTTGTAAATAAGATTGATAGGTAAAATCAATTGAATCTTTAATAAAAGGAAGTTCTGTAGTAGTTAAATAAAGCCCCTTTTCAAGAAGCTTAATTTCAAGCGCTTCTAAACGATAAGATAGACCTTCTGTTCCAGCTGATTCACCATTTTTGGCCCATCCAAGCCATCCATAATCCTGACAATGAACTCGATAATAGACATCATAATAATCTGCAATCTCACCTAACAATTTAATTTGAATGCCTTCTAAACGTAAGGATTGTCCAGTTGTTCCACTGATTTCATTATCAGTATGCCAATCACTTTCCCAACCTAAATTTTGTATATGTGTTTTATACGCAATACTTCCAGAATACTTGGAATCATTTAATTGGATTTGAATCGCTTCAAGTCGTTTAGAGCTTCCTGTTGTACCAGAAACTTGACCATCCTTTTTACTTGTGCTTTCCCATCCTTTGTCTTGAACATGTGTCTTATAGCTTACAGAAGGATCGATTTCTGATTTTTTTAAAAGCTTTATTTCAATCGCTTCAAGTCTTTTTCCAAGACCTACCGTTCCGGCAATTTCACCATTTTCAACCCAATCTAACCAACCTAAATCCTGACAATGAACACGATATATAACACTATACAAAGCTTTCCATTCATCTGTTAGTTGGATACGGATTGCTTCAAGGCGTAACGATTGTCCAGTCGTTCCCGCTATCTCTCCATTCTTTTTCCAATCTTGCCAACCAATATCCTGAATATGTGTCTGATAGGTAATATCTCCTGCATAATCACTTTGATTTTCTAATTGGATCGTAATGGCTTCTAAACGTTTCGATTCACCTGATGTTCCAGAGGTTTGACCATTTGTTTTTTCTTCTTGCCATCCTTCATCTTGTACATGTGTTGAATAGCTGATATCTTCTTTCTTTTCAACCTCTTCACTTTCGTCATCTAAATGATCTTCAGAAGATGAATCAACTTGATCATTTGTAAAATCTTCAATTTTATCCTCCACATAACTTTCTTCTACATTTGAAGATTCAACAACTTTTGTTTCTTCTGCTTGTACTACTGATGTACCTATGGTTAATGCAAACCATGCACTTACAGGAAATGCAAGTGCTTTCAATAATGTAATTTTTGTACTTTTCATGACTATATTGTACTATACCTGTCAAGATAAATAAAAAAATCCATCAGTTAACATACAAGAATCAACAAAATTCTATATATCATCCTATGGATCTTCGTATTAAATTTTATAACTTTTAGATTCATGTAAAATAGAAAATCACATTTTAACAAACTCCAAGAAGAAAAATTATTCTTAGAGCAATTTCTCCACCTAGAGTAGGCCGTAATCTTTTGTTGTAAAAAATTTTAGCAAATTTTCTAATCAACGAATTCTGCTCTTCTATAAATTTATCCAACAATAATTTATTTGAAGCATCGCAATCTGAATAAAATTGTTCCTTAAAGAAGAATAAACTTTTCTTCCAATGAATCATTTTTTCTCCTTTAATTTCTTGATTCCACCAATATTTTATAGAAGAAATTTTTCCTTTATTTGCTGAAGTAACCGCCATATCATGTGCTAAAACGACATTATTTTTTACAATATTTCCTAAAGAGCTTGCAATCCATTGACAATAGATATCATGAAACATCCCTTGTCCCATTAATTTTTCCGTATTAATCATTTGGATTAATTTTTTATTCATTACTTGAGTAAATCCAGGTGCATAAGTATAATACATCCCCTTTTCAAAAGAAAGATTGACATCATCATTATAAAAATCACCTTTCCTCAAATATTTCATATTTCCATCACAATAATTAAATTCACAAAAACAAAGGTTAGGCTTGTCTTCATCAAGCTTAGAAAGCTCTGAAATAGCTGATTCAATTTTTTCAGGATACCACATATCATCTTGATCACAAAATGCATAATATGGAGCCTCTTTGGCTACTTGAATCAATTCCCAATAACAATCTGGATAACCTAGTCTTTTTCCATCATCAACTTTTATAAAATGAATTCCTTCTACATTTTTATTACAATATTCATCAATTATCTCTTCTGTTTTATCTGTCGATCCGTCATCTCGAATATACACATCTAAATTTTTATATGTTTGATTTATCAAACTATTTAATTGATCTCTTAGATACTTTTCACCATTATATGTTGGAAGTAAAATATTAACTTTTTCCATATTAAGCAACCTCCAATTTATGTATTTGATAATTATAATACAAAAAGTAAAGAATAAAATGTAAAGTCATTGTTGCTAAATAACCATATGTTGCACCATGAATTTCAAATTTAGAAATCAGTACATAGC
>CAVKAP010000069.1:0-15769 GCA_963654445.1 Segatella copri | reverse complement strand
CCTCTTTCAATGATGCGACCTTGATCTAAGACCATAATCGCATTGGAGTTTTGAATGGTTGATAGACGATGGGCAATCACAAAGACGGTACGACCTTGCATCAGCTTATCCATTCCATCCTGAACAATTCTTTCCGTTCTGGTATCAATACTAGAAGTTGCTTCATCTAAGATAAGAACTGGAGGATTGGCAACGGCAGCACGTGCAATTGAAATCAATTGACGTTGACCTTGGGATAAATTCTCTCCTGAACCATCTATAACGGTTTGATAGCCATGCTCTAAGTGTTTAATAAAATCATGGGCATTGGCAAGCTTGGCAGCTGCAATACATTCATCATCGGTGGCATCGAGATTTCCATAACGGATATTATCCATAATAGTACCGGTAAAAAGATTGACATCCTGTAAAACGATACCGAGAGATCTTCTTAAATCATCCTTTTTAATAAGCTTTACATCAATTCCATCATAGGTGATTGATCCACTTTGAATATCATAGAAACGATTGATTAGGTTTGTGATGGTTGTCTTACCTGCACCCGTTGCACCGACAAAGGCAATTTTTTGCCCAGGCTTGGCAAATAAATTGATTTCATGCAAAATCGTTTTCTTTGGTGTATAGGAGAAGGTGACATCATGGAAGCGAACATCACCTTTTAATTCAACATATTCATTGCCTTTTTTACGTGGATGACGCCAGAACCAATGTCCTGTATTTTCATGACATTCAATCCATTCACCATTGAATTTTTTCATATTGACCAAGGTTACCTTTCCTTGATCAATCTCACTAATTTCATCTTGTAGGGTACAAATACGATGTGCACCAGCTTGTGCCATAACAATCGCATTTAATTGCATGGATATTTGTCCAATTGGACCATTGAAGGAACGATTTAATTGAACAAAGGCCGCAATAGTTCCTAAGGTAAGACCGGCCATATGATTGATAGCTAAAACAGATCCAAATAAAGCATTAAAGATTAAAGAAATATATCCTAAGTTTCCCAAAATAGGCATTAAGACATTGGCATATTTGTTGGCATTGGCCGCTGCATCATAAAGCTCTTCATTAATTTCATTGAATTCTTTAAGAGAGGTCTGTTCATGATTAAAGACCTTAATGACCTTACTTCCTTCCATCATTTCTTCAATATAACCATTGACTTTTCCTAATGAATTTTGTTGGTCCCTAAAGTATTTTCCTGATTTTTTTGAAATATCTCGACTGGCATGAATCATGATAAAACCAAATAAGAAGGTGACACAAGCCATCGGGAAGTTTAATAAAATCATTGAAATCGATACGGTTAAAATCGTAATAAAGGAGTTTAAAGCCATTGGAATACTTTGTGATAATACCTGACGTAGGGTATCAATATCATTGGTATAAACCGACATGATATCACCATGTGCATGGGTATCAAAGAAGGAAATCGGTAAGGATTCCATATGTTCAAACAAATGATCTCGTATCTTTTTAAGTGAGCCAACCGAAATGGTGACACATAAGTAATTGTATAACCAGGTACAGAATACACCGATTAAGTATATGCACAACAATTGTAAGATGGCATGAAATAAAGGCGTGAAATTTGGATGATTTTGACTAAGAAGTGGGGTGATGTAATCATCTACTAATTTCTGCATAAACAAAGATCCATAGACATTGGCACAGGCAGAGGCAATAATTAAAATAAGAACGAAAAAGCTTAAAAGCTTATAGCTAGAGATGGTTGCTTTTAAAATGCGCATTAAGCTTCCTCTATGTTTTTTATTCTGCTTCATCAAAATCTCCTCCTTTCTGTTGTGCTTCAAAGGTTTCGCGATATTGAACACATGTTTTTAATAATTCATCATGGGAGCCGATTGCAGCAATCTTTCCATCATCAATGACCATGATTTGATCCGCATCCTGAATCGAACTCACTCTTTGTGAAATGATGATTCTTGTCGTATCTGGAATTTTTTCTAGGAAGGCTTGACGAATCAGGGCATCCGTTTTGGTATCGACTGCACTGGTTGAATCATCTAAGATTAAAATTTTTGGTTTCTTTAATAGGGCACGTGCAATACATAAACGTTGTCTTTGTCCACCAGAGACATTTGCACCACCTCGTTCAATATAGGTATCATATTTATCTGGCATTTTTTGAATGAATTCATCGGCTTGGGCCAAATGACAGGCCTCTTGGATTTCTTCATCCGTCGCATTTGGATTACCCCAACGCATATTTTCTTTAATTGTTCCTGAGAACAAGACATTTTTTTGAAGAACCATGGCAACATTGTCACGTAAAACTTCTAAGTCATAATCCTTTACATTATGACCAGCAACTTCAACACTACCCTTGGTTACATCATAAAGACGGGGAATCAATTGAACAAAGGATGATTTTGAGCTACCGGTTGCCCCTAGAATGCCAAAGGTTGACCCACTTGGGATATGAACTTGAATATCACGTAATACATATTCATCTTCATCATCCATTTTTCCATAATTGAAATAAACATGGTTAAAATTAATATCGCCATTTTCAACTTCAGTTAAACCATTTTCAGGAGAGGTTAAAGAGCTTTTTTGATTAATGACATCCGCAATACGTTGTCCACTCGCTAAAGACATTGATACCATAACGACAACCATGGAAATCATCATCAATGACATTAAAATATTCATAACATAGGTAAATAAGCTCATCAGAGCACCGGTTGTGAGTGTTGAATCAACAATCATATGAGCACCGGCCCATGAAATCACAAGAATTAAGGCATAGGCACAAAATTGCATAGCGGGTGCATTGACCGTTAAAATGCGTTCAGCTTTTCTTTGGGTTTCAAATAAAGCTTGACTCTGGTTTTTAAATTTATTGATTTCATAGGATTCACGCACAAAGGATTTCACAACACGAATGCCTGAAATATTTTCTTGGACACTTCGATTTAATAAATCATAGCGTTTAAATAAACGGGTAAAGACAGGATTTACAATAAAGATAATACCGAATAAAATAGCGCCTAAAAAGATAATGGCAATTAAGAAAAATAAGGCAACCTTTGGACTGATCACAAAGGTCATAATCATTGTCATAATCAACATGATTGGAGATCGAACACAGGTACGAATAACCATCATATAAGCATTTTGTACATTGGTTACATCCGTTGTCATACGTGTAATTAATGAGCTTGTTGAATAATCATCTATTTCTTTAAAGGAGAAGTTCGCAATATTTTCATATTGGGCTTTTCTTAAGTTTTTTGCAAGACCGCTGGCTGCATAGGCCGCATATTTTCCACTTTGGAAGCCTGAGAATAAGGATATAAAGGCTGCAATCAACATAATAAGAGCCGTGATGAGAACGGTTTTCATATTGCCTTTTTGGATTCCCTGATCAACCATAATGGCTAACATAAAGGGAATAAATACTTCTAAGAACACTTCAATGGTTACCCAAAAGGGTGCCAATAGAGAAGCTTTTTTGTATTCCTTTACTTGGGAAAGTATGGTTTTTAACATCTTGATTCCTCCATTTCTAAATTTTTTAATACTTGTTCTAATAAAAGAAATAATTCATCTTGTTTGTTTGAATCCAAGCCAAGAACGATTCTCTTTTCCACCTTTTTAACATTTTTACGAATCTGACAAGAAAGTCGATGCGCTTCATCGGTTTCTTTAATATAGATGATTCGTTTATCGTTTTCACAAGGAATTCGTTGGATAAACCCTTTTTGTTCTAAGCGTTTAACCAAACCATTGATGGTTGCGTTCGATAAATGAAAATAATCTTGTAGATCCTTTTGACAAATTGAATCGTTTTGATGCTTGTTTAAAAAACGTAGAATATCATATTGACTTTTTGTAAGATCATAGATCTGCAAATCATTATGAATTTGTTTTTCTAACTCGATATGAATACGTTTAAAATAATAGCCATATCCATAAATTCTTTCCATAGATACCTCCTTTATTAGCACGCTAATCATTAGCGTGCTAATAATATAACGCAATTGAATAAAATGGTCAATCGTTTTTTTTTATGATAAACTCACTTTATGAAAAAGAATGAAGAATACCTTGTAACTATTATCGATGAGACCAATTTAGGCTATGGAATTGCTCGAATTAACTCTCAGGTTGTTTTTATTCCGAAGGTATTAAAGGATGAAAAAGTACGTATAGCGATTACGAAGGTGCAAAAAAAATATGCCTATGCACGGGTATTAGAAATTGTAGAGGCTTCAAAGAATCGTATTGAGCCATTATGCAAGGTGGCTCGTTTATGTGGGGGATGTCAGCTTCAACATCTAAATTACCAAGCACAATTGGATTTTAAATATCATCACTTAAAAAAATTGATGAAAGATCAAGAAATCCGTTTTCCTCTCGGGATGGACAATCCTTTTTATTATCGAAACAAAGCACAATTTCCTATACAAATTAAAAAGGATAAGGTTTGTATGGGATTTTATCGTTCGCATTCCAATGATATTGTAGAAAGTCGTAGTTGTAGGATTCAATCGAAGGAAATCAATCAATATTATCAATTCTTTCAAGATGAGCTTACACTTGATCAAGCACAAGGCTTACGTCATCTTTTTATTCGTACGAATGCGACTACAAAGGAAAGTCAAATTGTTTTTATTGGTGAGAAGAAAAATGATTGGACCAATCTTATAAGAAAATTGACGAAACAATATCCGAAAATCAAAAGTATTCTTTTTAATCAAAATAATCGCAAGGACAATGTGATTTTAGGTGAGGAATATGAAGTATTATATGGAAAGGAATATTTAATTGAAAATTGTCTAGGCTATGAGATTGAATTGCATTTTAAATCTTTTTTTCAAGTAAATCCTGTTCAAATGGAAGTTTTATATAAGGAAGCCATTCAAGCAGGTCAATTGGATTCATCAATGACAATTGTAGATATGTATGCAGGGACTGGAACCATTGGAATTTGTGCGAGTTCCTATGTCAAAGAAGTATTAGGTGTAGAAATCGTTCAAGAAGCGGTGGAAAATGCCAAAAGGAATTGTGAACGCAATGGAATCAAAAATTGTACTTATCTTTGTCAGGATGCTACGGTGTTTGCACATCAGCTTGCTCAAGATAAGAAGAAGGTTGATGTGGTTTTTGTCGATCCACCTCGTAAGGGAATGACCCAGCAAGGCATTGAGGATATTTTAACCTTAAATCCAAAACGAATTGTCTATGTTTCATGTAATCCACAAACCTTACATCGTGATTTAGAATGGATCGAACAAAAAGGCTATCGTTGTCAATACATTCAACCGGTTGATATGTTTTGTCAAACAATTGGTTTAGAATGTGTAGCCAAAATTGAAAAAATAGGGTAGAATATGGTCATGCGGCCGTGGTGGAACCGGTAGACACGCAGCTTTGAGGGGGCTGTGGAAGCAATTCCGTGTGCGTTCAAGTCGCATCGGCCGCACCATGTATATAAAAAGAAAGAGCACATTGTGCTCTTTTAATTTTGTCGATTGATTTGTTCTTTGCCAATCAGTGGATAAGTAATCAGGCTTTGACCATCAAGGTTTTCATTAAAAAGAGAAACTGAATTGATTTGATGATTTGTATAGCTTGTATAATAATAAATCATCTTTTCTAAATCACAACAGGAAGTATAGATTGTATACTCATATTCATTCTCTTTCACTTCACAAATTCCTTTGACTTGTTCAACTCCATGCAATAAATGAAAAAATTGATTAAGGCTATCTTCTTTAGATTGACTTGCCAGAAAGCTTGCACGTACAAAGCGAGACATACTAGAAGCATCGCCAGGTAGGCCGATGGCTCCCATACCTCGTGAATAGGTATATAAGGAATCACTGCCAAAGGTATTTTCAGGTTGAGAGCTTGATAGGTGCATATAATTATTGAGGTTAAATTGTTGATAAGGGAAGGGTGGATTATTACTAAGAACATGAATCGGGTTATCATAAACATGCATGCCATCCTCCATACATTCAATCACTAGACTTTCTTGAACATCACTGATTATATAATGTAAGGAAGCAACAGGAAAATATGCATTAAAGGCTTCATCGACCAAATGAATACGCTTTAGCTTTTCCTTTACTTCTTTGATAGTCGCACATTGACATAAAATATAAGGAATAAATTCAAATGGTGCGACATTCTCTTTTTCTTTCTCTTGATTATAGAATTTTGTGTTGCCTACAAAATTAAGACCAGCCATAGCCAATCCTTTTTCATTCATCGCATCATAATATAATGGATAGTTTTCATAAACATGGGCCATACCAATGATGGCATATTTTGATTTCATTTTGTGAAAACGGAAATGGTAGTCAAAGTCTCGAGGACTGATGGTAATTTCTTCTCCATAAGAGGATTCATAATCTAAATTTCTTCCAAAAAAATGACCGTGTTTTAAAGCTGTACACATCTTTATATCTCCTTTTTCTAAACAGCATACAACAAAATTCAATAAAGTACAAAAATAACGATGTAAGCGTTTAAGTATCAAAATATCGTGTGAAACTATGTGAAAACAGCTGATTTATTCGACAGAATTCAGCTTCTATGTAAGTATAGAGCACGTGTGTTTTTAAAAAACGAAGAAAAATTTGTCAATTTTCTTCTATAAAAACGTATTAGAGTTCAAAGGAGGCTACTATATGAATAAACAAATTATCAGTTCTGTACTTGTTGGCGCATTTACTCTTTCTTGCTTCAATACATCTGTTTTTGCTAAGGAAGAAGCGGAATATCAAATTCAACAAAAAAATGCAGAAAGTATGCAAGATGTCTTTAATGAGGTCTATACGAAAAAGGTTGGCAAATTAGAATATAAAAAGACCGACACCAAAAACAATGAATCAATTGCTCATTATGAATCCAAGGAATATAGTGTGGATTGTGAAGGCTTAAATCTTTCTAAGGAAGGGAAACAAAAGGTGACCTTAACCTTAACACAAAAAGGGACAGGGCAAATTGTTGAACAGGATGAAACGACTATTGAAGTTGAAGATATGGGACAACCCACACTCGAGCTTACACAAAGCTCAATTGATACCATTCAGAATAAAAGTGTTGAATTAAATGATTATGTCCATGCCAGTGATGGTAAGGGCAATCCATTAGAGGTTCAATTGGATGGAAATGTGGATTATAGTCAAGTAGGAAGCTATACCGTAAAAGCAAGTGCAACGGATTCTTATGGTCAAGAGGTATCCAGTGATATTGTGGTTACTGTCAATGAAGATACCTTTTATCAAGATATTGCCAATGCCGCTCTTTCTCAAATTGGAGTAAGTCAAGATTGTACGATGTTGGTAACAAATTCTTTAAAGGCCGTTGGAATTGACTTCCATGGTTGGCCAACGGATTATTTATCCTTAGGAAATCAAACGGATTCGCCCGTTCCAGGTGATATTTGTGTATATCAAGGACATGTTGCTTTATATGTAGGAAATGGACAAGCGGTTCATGGAGGATGGTTAGGTTCTCAAACCGTCTTATCAACTGTAGAATGTACCAATGCGTTTATTGCTTATGTTCATGTAAATCATGTGTAAAAAACTGGAAGTTCATTTCAGTTTTTTTATTTGTCTAGGAGTGTTATCATAAATTAGGAATTGAATTAGAGGTTTATATGAAAAATATATTTTTAGAATCAATGCCAGAAGAAACATTGGAAACATTTTTAAATACTGAAGTGAATGGACGAGAAAATTTAGGAGGGGATTTACCCGTTTTTGTCTATCGCATGTTAGAATATTCCTTAAAATTAGAATTAGAAAAAGAATTGGATCGAGAAAGACAAATTAAAATTTTTCGAAATGCCGGTCGGATGGCTGGAGTTTACTTTGCCAATCATTTTTTAGATTTAAATCTATCATTGGATGATTTTGTCAGTCAGCTTCAAAGTAAGATGCAAGAATTTAAGATGGGTGTTTTACGAATTGAAAGCTTAGATGAGAAAACCGGAAAAATCATATTGACAGTTGCAGAGGATGCGGATTGTTCTGGTCTACCAGTTTTAGGACAAACGGTTTGTAATTATGATGAAGGCTTGATTGCAGGAATCTTGTCAACCTATTTAAAAAAGGATTATGAAGCGATTGAAATCGATTGCTGGGCAACAGGCAGTCGAGTATGTCGTTTTCATGCGCAAGAGATTGAGAAATAATGAAAGAAAGGATGCTTTATGCGTGTCGATGAAAATTGTGATGTTCTTTTCGAATATTTAAAGAGCATCCTATATGATACAAATATTCAAGCGCTTGATTTAGATCGATTAGATGAACCATTTAAGAAGCTAGGACAAGGTCTACAGGTCTTAGAACAAGAGGTTATCGAATTAAAGGAATGTTCAAGTGCCCTATCAAAAGGGGAATTTGATGCCTTTCATCCTTCACGGGATAATTTTCTTTGTTCGGAGCTTAAAAATATTCATGCCAATTTAGAACATTTGACCTGGCAAGCCAAACAGGTCAGTAAAGGCGATTATTCGCAGACCGTTTCTTATTTAGGTGAGTTTTCCAAGGCTTTTAATACGATGACAGCGCAATTGAAAGAGCGTGAACAAGCTTTAAAAAAAGAAGCAGAAACCTTGAAGAAGCATTCAAATTCAGTTGAAACCTATAATCGTCTCTTATTGGAATTAATTCATCACAGCAATGATGATATTTTAGTAACCGATCTTTCAAATACCAATATATTTTATTCCAGTCGAAATCTTCTCGATGCATCCGAAGAAAAAGAAATTATTCATCAATTTTCTTTTATCCTTTCTGAAAAAGAATCAAAACAAGAATGGTATTGGGATACAATGGATTCAAGCTCACATTTTTACCATGTGATATCCATTTTAACGGAATGGCAACAAAAAGAAGCCTATGCACATTTTATTCGTGATGTGACCAATGTGAAAAAGAAGGAAAAGGAATTACAGAAGAAGGCATATATTGATGCACTGACACAAATTTCAAATCGTGATTTCTTTATGCGTGAAATGAATCGAGTACTCGTAAAAAAGGAAGATTTTGTCCTCTGTTATTGCGATTTAGATCAATTAAAATATGTCAATGATACCTTTGGACATGTTAGAGGGGATCAATATATTTGTGATTTTGTGAATTGTGTAAAGGAAAATATAAATGATTATGTAATCTTTGCACGGGTTGGTGGAGATGAATTTTGTCTTCTTTTTACAAATTGTACATATGCAGACGCAAATCAAAAAATGATGACAATTCAAAAGGAATATGCGAAAAAATCTTTGAATATACAATATTGTTTTAGCTATGGTTGCATTTATAAAGATAAAAATCAAGAGAATCTCAACGTGGAAGAATTATTAAAAGAAGCCGATTACGTCATGTACCAACAAAAAAGAGAGCATCGAAAATCAAGACGTTAGAAAAGAGTGGTTTATTTTTGAACCACTCTTTTTAAAGACTTTTTTTCTTTATGATTTTTTGAACCAATTCATGGTTATTTTGCGTTCGTTTAAATAAATTGATTAAAGAATCCGTTGCATCTTCATTACGCATACCATTGATGGAGTGATGAATGATTTGCATGGCTTCTTGTTCTTGTTGATCGAGTAATAAATCATCACGTCTAGTGCCTGATTTTAGAATATCGATGGCTGGAAATAGACGATGCTCTTGCATTTTACGGGATAGAATTAATTCCATATTTCCAGTTCCTTTAAATTCTTCATAGACAACGTCATCCATTTTAGAACCTGTTTCAACTAAAGCGGTAGCTAAAATGGTTAAGCTGCCACCTTCTCGCATATTTCGTGCAGCACCAAAGAATCGTTTTGGCATATGTAAGCTGGCCGGATCAAGCCCACCAGATAAGGTTCGACCACTGGCTGTACAGGTTAAGTTATAAGCTCGTGCTAGACGTGTGATGCTATCTAATAAGATGATGACATCCTGTCCATGCTCGACAAAGCGTTTTGCTCTTTCAATCACCATTTCACTTACTCGTTTATGATGCTCTGGGGTTTCATCAAAGGTAGAATAGATAACTTCAGTATTTTTTTGAGCAACGCTTTCTTTAATATCGGTTACCTCTTCTGGTCTTTCATCAATTAATAAAATAATCAGATGCATTTCTGGATTATTTTTTTGAATGGCTAGGGCAACATTCTTTAATAAAGTTGTCTTACCAGCCTTTGGAGGAGATACAATCATTCCTCGTTGTCCTTTTCCAATCGGAGCTAATAAGTCAACCATACGCATGGCCGTATTTTGATTGCATTCCAAATGAATTCGCTCGTTTGGAAAAATAGGAGTAAGATTTTCAAAATTTGGACGCTTTTTGGCAATCTCTGGATCAATATGATTAATCGATTGAATACGTACCAAAGCTGAATAACGCTCTGTACCATTTTGAGCACGTTTAACACCGCTTAATAAATCACCCGTTTTTAAATGAAAACGACGAATTTGTGAATGGGATACATAAATATCATTTTCACCGGGTAGATAGTTTTCACTTCGAATAAAGCCAAAGCCATCTGGTAAAACCTCTAATATTCCCGTTGCGATTTCATTTTTCTCTTCCTTCTTTTTTTCTTGCGTAGCCCGGGCTTTTTCTTTTTGTTGATTTAACAAGACTTGAATTAAGTCACTTTTTTTAAGGGCAGAAATCCCTTTAATTCCATTTTCTTTTGCGATTGTCTTTAATTCCTTTAAAGATAATGCTTCAAATTGTTCTTGTGTCATAGTTTGTCCTTTTCTATTTGGGAAAGTTTTGATTGGATTGAATGATAGGATAATTCATAAATCGTATCTATTGTACGAAGAAATAGGAAAAGTGACAAGTGAAATTTTACTACCTTTGAACTTGTCAATTACTAGGATAACTAGTAAACTAAGACTTAAGAAAAAAAGGAGGTTTAACCATGGTTGAAGTAGCTGTTTTAGGATATGGTACGGTTGGACAAGGGGTTGTTAATGTATTAATGACCAATGCTCAATCAATTGAAAAAAAGGTGGGGACAAGTGTTCATGTAAAATACGTCTTAGATTTACGTGATTTTCCAGGAACTCCAGTAGAAAATATTGTAACGCATGATTTTAATGATATTTTAAATGATGGAAGTGTAGACATTGTCGTTGAAACAATGGGTGGCTTAAAGCCAGCTTATGATTTTACCAA
Organism: Segatella copri; assembly: GCA_963654445.1. Lineage (GTDB taxonomy): Bacteria > Bacillota_I > Bacilli_A > Erysipelotrichales > Erysipelotrichaceae > Absicoccus. Next base: position 4,594 of record CAVKAP010000069.1, on the reverse strand, counting down.
AGCGGCTTTAGAAGCAGGAAAAAATGTTTGTACATCAAATAAAGAATTGGTTGCAGAGCATGGTGTTGAATTATGTTCGATTGCGACTGCACATTCTGTGAATTATATGTTTGAAGCATCTTGTGGTGGTGGAATTCCAATCATTCGTGCTTTAAATACTTCTTTAATGGGTGAAAAGATTGAAATGATTTCTGGTATCTTAAATGGTACGACTAACTATATTATGACCAGTATGTATGAGCACGGATCTGATTTTGATGCTTGTTTAAAACAAGCACAAGAATTAGGTTATGCTGAATTGCATCCAGAAGCAGATATTGAAGGACATGATGCGCAAAGAAAAATTGCCATTCTTTCTTCTCTTGCTTATGGAAAGCATATGGATTATAAGGATGTACCAACCGAAGGAATTACATCAATTGATGCTGTAGATATGGAATATGCCCATAAGATGGGTATGAAAATTAAATTATTAGCAACATCAAAGGTAACAGAAGATGGTATTTGGGCAATGGTTGCACCAAATTTAATTGGTCGAGACAACATTTTATATTCGGTTGATGATGTATTAAATGCAGTCTTTGTACAAGGAAATTGTTTAGGTCCTGCAATGTTCTATGGTTCAGGTGCTGGTTCATTACCAACTGCTAGTGCTGTTGTAGGTGATATTTTGGACTGTGCTAAAAACCTTCATGAAACGGTGAAAAAAGATATTACTGCGGATCCACTTCCATTATTATCTATTGATGATGTAAAAAATGTCTTCTTTGTACGTGTACAAGCGGATGCAAAGGTTGAAGAGGTTTTTGGAAAAGTTGATAAAGTTCTTGTCAAAGAGGATGAATATGGATTCTGGACAGAAGAAATGGCAGAAAAAACATTCATTGAAAAGACAAAACAATGCCCTGGCTTTATTAAATTTATTCGTAAAGGATAGAAAAGAATCTCTAGAATTATTCTAGAGATTTTTTTGAAGGTGAATACAATGGATGAAAAAGAACTTTTAGAACAGATCAAAGAACAAAACAAAAAGATTCTGTTCCAACAAAAAATAAACTTTGTCTTATTACTTGCTCTGATTCTATTTTTAATTTGTTTCTGTTTCTACTTTATGTCAAAGATGGATGCCATGAATGAGGTCTTAAATAAAATAAAGGACATTGATTTTGATGAGATTACAGATGCAATCAAAAGTGTAAACCATATCTTTAATTATTTTAACTAAGCATAGACAACTTATCTTTAATTTTGTATGATTTCAATCAGAAGGTGAAAAGATGCGTGCAAAAGAATTATTTTTAAATTTAGGTTATGAATTAGATTGTGATGATAATCTCTTATTGATTTATAAGAAAAATGTGATTGAAATTGTTTTTCAAAAAGACTACAAAAAATATCATACCTTATGGAGTGGAGAACCACTTTCAATTGATGTGAATTTACATCAAGCCATTCATCAACAATGCATCGAATTAGGATGGATAGAACAATGAAAAATTGTTCTATTTTTTTATTGGAAAGAAGTTTAATAAAATAAAATTATGATAGAATAAAGTCACTAAGAAAGCGAGAAAGATAATGAAAAGGGAGATTAGAACTGTAATTTGCGTATTGCTTGTATGCGTATGTATTACAGGGTGTCAAGCCACCACAACTTCTACTACAAGCAAGACGAAAACAAAGGATAAATATATTTCAGAAAGTAAGATTACCAATGCCTTAATAGAACCTGAATCTTATAAAGGAAAGTGGATCAAAGTTGAGGGGGAAGTTTCACAAGGTCCTGATGTTGATGGGAAAACAGGGTATATGGTTCGTTATGTTGAGGCAAAGAATCGCTATTTCTTTGTACAAACCGATGGTGATTTAGGCTATCAAGCGGGAGATTATGTCAAGGTTGTTGGAAAAATTGATGATGAAATTACGATGAAAAATGTTTATGGAGATGATATTCCTGTTGCTTGTATTACCGATGCAAAGGTCAGTGATGGGTCTTATATTGATATCGTGATGCCAACCTATCGAATCAATAAGCCAAATGAAAAAACACAAACCATTGATGGTGTTAGTGTTACGCTATCGAAGGTTGAATATGCCCAAGAGGAAACACGTGTCTATTTAAAGATTAATAATCAATCGGATCAAGCAATTTACTATGCTCCAAGCAATGTGATTTTACAACAGGAGGATGCAGTCGTTTATCCAGATACAGGCTCCGTATCCTACGAATTAGGGAAGTATCCACAATTGGATTCAACCATTGATCCGAAGAGTAAATCCAATGGAATTTTAGTATTTTCCGTTATTTCATCAGAAAAAGATTGTGATTTTGCGATGACCTTATATACAAGTACATATGATGAGTTGGATTTTACCATTCATGTAAACGCATAAGCCGAATTTTCGGCTTTTTTTTATGTCTCTTTATTGGAATCATGTTATGATGTTAGAGATAAGAATCTGCGTAAAGATTCATAGGAGGATTAAAATGGTTGCGTGGAAAAATTTAGATGAATTGAATGCGTATACTGCTTTACAAAATGTTAATAAAGTAGATGTCGCTTCAGTGATGTCTGGAGAAAATGGTGCACAAAGAGTAAAAAATTACAGTGTAGCTATGGCTGAAGGTATGGTTTATAACTATGCAGCAAAGGCCGTTGATGAAGATGTCTTAAATGCCTTAAAGGATTTGGCAGAAGAAGGACAACTTGTCGATAAATATGAAGAATTATATAATGGTGCAATTATTAATACAGGTGAACAACGTATGGTCTTACACCAATTGTGCCGTGGACAATTAGGAAAAGATGTTATTGCGGATGGTGTGAATAAGCGTGAATTCTATAAGGCTCAACAAGAACGCGCTGCACAATTTGCCAATAAAGTACATAATGGTGAAATCGTAAATGAAAATGGAGAAAAATTTACGACCGTTGTACAAATTGGAATTGGTGGATCCGATTTAGGACCTCGTGCAATTTATATTGCCTTAGAAAATTGGGCAAAACAAAATGATGCATTTAAAATGGAAGCAAAATTCATTTCCAATGTCGATCCAGATGATGCATCTGCTGTCTTAAATTCAATTGATTTAGCTCATTCTTTATTTATTTTAGTTTCTAAATCAGGAACAACGCTTGAAACTTTAACCAATGGTGCTTTTGTTGAAACAGCATTAAAAGAAGCTGGATTAGATCCTGCAAAACATATGTTAGCTGCAACAAGTGAAACTTCACCTTTAGCTAAAAATGAAGGTTATTTAGATGCTTTCTATATGGATAACTATATTGGTGGACGTTACTCATCAAGCTCAGTTGTTGGATGTGTTGTTTTATCTTTAGCTTTTGGACCAGAAGTATTTGCTCAAATTATGGATGGAGCACATGCAGCGGATGTTACAGCGCAAGAAAAAGATGTATTTAAAAACCCAGCATTATTAGATGCTTTAATTGGTGTATATGAAAGAAATGTTTTAGGATATGAAAGTACAGCGGTTCTTCCTTATTCTCAAGCTTTAAATCGTTTCCCAGCGCATTTACAACAATTGGATATGGAATCCAATGGTAAAAGTGTAAATCGTGATGGAAAACCAGTTGATTATGTAACTGGACCTATTATCTTTGGTGAACCAGGTACAAATGGACAACACTCTTTCTATCAATTGTTACACCAAGGAAAAACAATTGTTCCTTTACAATTTATTGGTTTCTTAGATTCACAAATTGGAAATGATGTTGTGATTGAAGGAAGTACATCACAAAAGAAATTATGTGCGAACGTAGCTGCACAAATTGTTGCCTTTGCCTGTGGTAAAGACGATGAAAATCCAAATAAACAATTTGAAGGTGGAAGACCATCAAGTATCATTATTGGTAAACAATTAACACCAGCTTCATTAGGTGCTTTATTAGCTCATTTCGAGAATAAAGTCATGTTCCAAGGCTTCATTTGGAATGTAAATAGCTTTGATCAAGAAGGTGTACAATTAGGTAAGGTTTTAGCTAAACGTGTATTAGCCCATGATACGGATGGAGCATTAAAAGAATACGCAGATTTATTTGAAATCTAATCAACAAATGGAATCTTCGGATTCCATTTTTTAAGGAGTTGTTATGGAAAAAATCGCAAGCTTTACAGTCAATCATATTGATTTATTGCCAGGTATTTATGTATCAAGAAAAGATTCAGTCGGAAATGAATGCATTACAACCTTTGATATTCGTATGACGGCACCCAATCGAGAACCAGTGATTAATACAGCTGAAATTCATACCTTAGAGCATTTAGGTGCAACCTATTTAAGAAATAACGATCAATGGAAGGATAAGGTCATTTATTTTGGACCAATGGGATGTCGAACTGGTTTTTATTTAATTTTAGCTGGTGATTATGAATCAAAGGATATTGTCGATTTAATCAAGGATCTATATCAATTTATGGCAGATTTCCAAGGCGAAGTACCAGGTGCTTCACCAAGAGATTGTGGAAATTATTTGGATATGAATCTTCCTTTAGCTAAAATTGTTGCGCGTAGATATTTAGAGAATACCCTTAATCATTTAAGTGAAAAGAATTTAAACTATCCAGCATAGAT
>CAVKAP010000068.1:0-18400 GCA_963654445.1 Segatella copri | reverse complement strand
AACATGCTTTGAAGGTGATTGAATCGTGAATGAAGAATTGGAAATGATCTGCTTTCAAATTATATCGAATAGTGGAGCAGCGAAATCAAACTATGTAGAAGCAATTCAAAAAGCTAAGGAAAAAGATTATGAAGCAGCAAAGGAATTGATTGATGGTGCTGAAGAGTTGTTTGTTGGAGCACATAAAGTGCATGCGGATTTGATTCAAAAAGAAGCGCAAGGAAAAAATACACCATTTTCATTATTACTTATGCATGCAGAAGATCAAATGGCAAGTTGTGAAATGGCTAAATTATTAGCTGAGGAAATCATTGGATTGTATAAAAAATTAGATGAAAAATAAAAAGGCCCTTTGTAGTGAACTTCAAAAAAGAGGCTCACTACAAAACCACTTTCTTATCAAAATTATATAAATTGAATGATTTGAGTTCTTTTATATACAGTTTTCTAAAGACGGATTTGATGAAAAATAGTAATGTTTCAAGAATGAATGCTACCTACTTTTAATTTGGAAGACATTATTGGATTAAAAACAAGTGCAAGTAAAAGTTTTACTTGCATTTTTTTTGAAATCATTTAGAATAAATTCGTATGCCGAAGTAGCACAGTTGGTAGTGCAACGCACTCGTAACGCGTAGGTCGTAGGTTCAAGTCCTATCTTCGGCACCACTAGTCAAAAACTCCTTTATATAAAGGAGTTTTCTTTATTTTTATGACCATTTTATGACACAGTTTTTTTATAAAAGTAAAAGAAGAAGTTTTTTGGCATAGGTATTCTAAGAATTGATAATCAAATCGAAAATCAGTTCATTGAAACAAAATCAATTTGATTACAATAAGACATTATCATTTTGGAATCAGATTATTGAAAAAGATATTGTCAGAGAATGGTTAGAAGTATATAATTGTAATCCTACATAGATAGTAAAAGATGTAGAAAGAACGAATATAAACTGTTGGTTTTCAAAAATCGTACTTTCAACTATATTTGATTTTTGTAGGAGAAAGGAAATGGATAGCATTGAGATAAAAAGCATTAATGAGCATTTTATGCATAGATTATTCGGAAGACTGCTTGATCCAAAGATATATGAAGAACAACATAAAATTGTTAGATGTTCTAGAGTGGAAGCGGATAATGTTATTGATGCATTAATTAATGGTGCCTCAATGAAAAATACATATCGAAACAATTTGCCAAGTAAAACGTATTATAATAAATTGTGTTATGCAACTATAAACCCCGAAACTGGAGTTCTAGTTCAGTGCTGTCCTAGAAAAAAGAAAAATGGATGAAATAAAAATTAATTTAAGCGAAGAAGATTATGCAATTGTAAAGGATATCGATTGGTCAGAAATAAAAGATGAAGTTTTTTTGAATGATGAAACAAGAGAATTCAGAACCACTTCTGATATAGCCGACCTTATATTTAATAATTATATCTTAGCTAAAGGTTTTGGTGAAAATTATTATCCGACAGAATTCGGACGAAAATTATATGACTTATATGATTTGATTTTTTTTAGTGAAGTAATCGAAGATTGAAAGAAACGATTAATTAAAGGGAATTGTACTAAGCTTGAGTTGGAGATTAATTTCTAGAAATGATTTGATGGAATTAAATTAACAGATAGAAGAAAAGCGTTGGGCAATTATTGCTCAGCGCTCTTTTTTTGTGCTTGATCAATTGTTTTTTGCATAGCTTCTCGTACGACTTGCGCCTGCGTGATGCCAAGCGTATGACAAGCTTCTACAAATTGTTCCACAAATTCTTTATTAAAGGAACAGCTTAATTTTTTGATATTTGACTTTGCATATTTCTTTTGAGCTTTGTACTTTTCTTCCATTTTTTAGTCCTTTCCAAGTAGATAAAAACCTACTGACAATTATATGATTCCAAAATAACAGTAGCTTTTGAATAAAGTTAAAATAATCCCACAAAACAGAATTAAGATCTTAAGTACTTTTTTCATTTTGTGATGCCGTATGGAATGGATGCGATGGCCTGATCAACAACCTGCATAACTTGATAAGAAGTAGAGAGGTAGTCTTTCATGCGTTGATAATTGTTTTCATTTAACATCTTTTCAAAGTCTTTAAATTCATGCATCATCCAATTTTCATATTGGTTTAAGGCAACCTCGCTTTCTTCTTTATGAATTACTTTTTGATAAGAGCCAATGAGGTTTGCACCATCATTGATAGAAAGATAGCCCTCATCTCCTTGAATTATGACATGTCCCGGACTATCCGAATCTTTTGCGCCTGTACAAATTGCATAGAAGTCTTCATATTGTAAGAGAACCGTACCAGATGTATCTACACCATTAAAACCAATATTTGCTTGATAAGAAACTTTATTTGGAAGACCAAACAATGCCACGACAAAATTGATATTATAAATATTAATATCGTATAAAGCACCACCATAAAGCTTAGGATCAAGTGCAGGAAGAACCTTTTTCTCTTTGTAAGCATCATAACGCGAAGAATATTGGGAATAGTTACATTGAACGCAACGGATTTGTCCAATTTCTTTTACATCTTTTTTTAATTGATTAAAGTTTGGTGTATGTAAAGGACGAACAGCTTCAAAGACATAAAGATGTTTTTCTTCAGCTAAATCGATGATTTCCTTTGTTTCTTTAGCATTGATACAAAATGGTTTTTCCATAATGATGTTTTTATTTGCTTTTAAAGCCTTCATGCCATATTCATAGTGGGCTTTATTTACTAAACCGATATAAACAGTATCACAATTGGATTGTTCTAATAATTGATCATAATCTGTGTATACTTCATTGATTTTGAATTCTTGCGCCAAATGATTTGCTTTATCAATACTATGTGGACGTGCATAGATTGCGCTTTTTTCAATGCTTGGGATTTGATTGATGCATTCTAATGCTTGTCCAACAATAAATCCTGTTCCAATAAAAGCTAATTTCATAAAAAATCTCCTTTTTTATTTATTATACACAGAAAAATAGTCGAATAGATACACAAGTTTTAAGTATTAAATACATAAATCATATCAGAATAATAAGAAATATTGACATTTGTGTTTGAATTGTTATAATTGAATCACATTGACGAAGAGCAGAAGAGTATATTTATTTAAGCTTTCTAGAGAGTTCGAAGGGTGGAATCGAATAAGTGAGGATAAGTAGAAGATGGTCTGTGAGTTGTATGGCTGATAGGTAAGCCATAACGGGAGCGCCCGTTATCGCGTCAGAGTATTATTGTACTCGTAAGATAAAACAAGTGATTGTTTTATGAAAATAGGTGGTAACACGTGAGGTAACTTTCGTCCTATGGATGAAAGCTTTTTTTATGAGAAGGAGGAAGTATGATTCGTTTAGAGCATGTTTCAAAGACATTTCAAACTAAAACAAAAGAAGTACATGCCGTTAAGGATGTCAGCTTAAGTATTGAATCCGGTGAAATCTATGGAATTATCGGATTTTCCGGAGCAGGTAAAAGTACTTTAGTTCGTTGTATTAATTTATTGGAAAAACCAAATAGTGGAGCGGTTTACTTGGAAGATCAGAACTTATTAGAATGTTCCGATTCCGAATTGCGCCAACAAAGACAAAAAATTGGTATGATTTTTCAACACTTTAACTTGATGAAATCAAAAACAATTTATGAAAATATTGCCTTACCATTAAAACATTTAAAATGGTCAAAAAGTGATATTGAAAAAAGAGTAAATGAATTATTGGATTTAATTGATTTACAAGAAAGACGCGATTCTTATCCAAGTCAATTATCCGGTGGTCAAAAACAACGTGTCGCGATTGCTCGTGCACTAGCCAATCAACCAAAGGTTCTTTTATGTGATGAAGCAACCAGTGCTTTGGACCCCCAAACGACGCAAACGATTTTAGATTTGATTAAAAAAGTTAATAAAGAGCTTGGCTTAACGGTTGTCATTATTACGCATGAAATGGCTGTTGTAAAAGAGGTATGTGACCATGTTGCGGTTATGGAAAATGGACGCTTGGTTGAAGAAGGGGATATTGTTTCGGTATTTACCAATCCTCAAAAAGAAGTAACCAAAAACTTTATCAATACAACCAATAATTCAAGAAAGATTTATGAATTGATTGAGCAGGATCATCCTTTGGTGAAATTGAAAGAAAATCAAGTCTTGGTACATCTTCAATATCAAAGCAGCAATACGGCTGAGCCGGTTATTTCTCAAGTGAGTCGAAAGTATAGCGTAGATATTAACTTGGTTTTTGCGAATGTTGAAATTGTACATGATTGTCCAATTGGACAAATTGAGGCAATCTTTACGGGTGAAACCGAAGATATTAAAAAAGCACTCCAATTCTTTCGCGATGGTGGTGTAAATGTGGAGGTGATTAAACGTGGAAGCTTTATTTCCTAATGCGATTTTATATGCCGATGAATTCCCAGAAGCAATTATTGATACTTTGTATATGCTTGTGGTTAGTGGGTTTATTTCAGCTATTATTGGTATTTTTCTAGGTGTGATTGTTGTTGTAACTAGAAAAGATGGTATTTTAGAAAATCGTGTCATTTTTTGGTGTTTAGATAAAATTATCAATTTATTCCGTTCAATTCCATTTATTATCTTAGTCCCAACGGTTGCGGTGTTGACTCGATTTATTTGTCATTCAACCATTGGAATGCATGCAGCTTTAGTACCATTGGTCATTGGAACGGCACCATTTGTTGCACGACAGATGGAAACAGCCATCATGGAAATTGATCCAGGGATTATTGAAGCTAGTCAAGCGATGGGGTTAAGTCCAAAAGAAATTATTTTTCAGGTTTTATTGTGTGAAAATATTCCAGGTATGATTCGTGGAATTACCATCTCATTGATTGCCTTGGTTGGACAAATCGCCATTGTTGGTACGATTGGTGCAGGTGGATTAGGTGATATGGCCATTCGCTATGGTTTATATCGTTCCATGGGGGATATCACCTTTGTGATCATTGTCTTAATATTATTAATCATTACGGTCATTCAGGTTTTAGGAGATACCTTCGTCAAGAAGTTTACTCATTAGCTCTAAAAATAATTTATAGCTAGTATTAATTTTATAGATTATTCAAAGAGAGAAGAACATGGTAAAGTAAGTTCAAGTTAAAGGAGAGAGAAATTATGAAATTAGATCAAATTGTAAAAGTAGTTGCTTCAGCTGGTTTAGCATTATCTTTAGTTGCTACGACAACTTTAGATACATCAGCCAAAGAAGAAAAAACATTAGTTGTAGGTGCAACAACAAGTCCTCATGCAATCATTTTAAAGCATGTTCAAGAAGAATTCGAAGCGGAAGGATATAAATTAGAAATCAAAGAATTCTCTGATTATCCAGAAATTGACCCTTCTACTTCAGATGGTTCACTTGATGCAAACTATTTCCAACATCAACCATATTTAACATCTTATAATAAAGATAATGGTTATAAAAAAGGTGATGACGGTTATTTGGTATCAGCTGGTAAAATTCACTTTGAACCAATGGGAATTTATGCTGGTAAGAGCAATGATTTAGAAAATATTGCCGATGGAGCACAAATTGCGATCCCAAATGATGCTTCCAATGAAGCGCGTGCTTTATTATTACTTCAAGATCAAGGCTTAATTACATTGGATAAAAAAGTAAAAGCTACCTCTACAAACGTTACCTTAAAACAAGTAAAATCAAATCCACATAACTTAGATATCGTTGAAATGGATGGAGCACAAATCGCAAGTAAATTAGCGGATGTTGACTTTGGAATCATTAATGGGAACTATGCATTAGATGCAGAAGTAACGGATAGCTTATTAGCAAGTGAATCCAGCGATGGTGATGTTGCTCAAACCTATGGAAATATTATTGCTGTTAAACAATCAAAGAAAAATAGTAAAGCAGTAAAAGCTTTAGTTAAAATCTTAAAATCAGATGAAACAAAAGAATGGATTACATCTGAATTTAAAGGATCTGTATTACCAGTTGAATAAAAAATTGTGATGTAGAATTTCTACATCACATTTTTTTGTTTAAGATAAAAAAATCAGCAATCTTAGATTGCTGAATCGCTTATTCTGGAATCCATCTTCCAAAGATGCCACAAGGAAGAACGGAATCATTTGTAGTGACAGGAAGAAGGTTTTCTCCTGTTTCAATGTGACCACCTTTTTCTTTTTGGAGGGTTCTTTCTAAGCTTTCTTGTAATGTAGAACAAGAAAATCCGGTTGTATAACAGCTAATTAAGAAAAATAAAGCATCGTCACTTAATAATTTTTGACACTCGGAAATGAGTTCAAATAAATTATCCTCGAGCTTCCAAAGCTCTTTTTTTGGACCGCGTCCATAGCTCGGTGGATCCATGATGATGCCATCATATTTACGGCCTCGTCGTTGCTCTCTTTTTACAAATTTTAGACAATCCTCCACAATAAAACGAATTTTATGGTCTTCAAGATGCGAGCATTGCATATTTTCCTTTGCCCATTGCACCATACCTTTTGAAGCATCGACATGTACGACTTCACTTGCTCCTGCATAGCTTGCAGCCATGGTTGCTCCACCTGTATAGGCAAAAAGATTTAATATACGGATATCCTCCCTATTGGATTCCCGAATGGATTTCATAATGAAATCCCAATTGGCTGCTTGTTCAGGGAATAAGCCGGTATGTTTAAAGCCTGTTGGACTGATTTTAAAGTGGAGTCCTTTATAGGAAATGGTCCAAAATTCCTTAATGGATTTTTTGAACTCCCATTGTCCACCACCTTTGTTTGAACGATGATAAACGGCATCGGCTTGTTTCCAAATGCTTTCGTCTTCAATCGGCCATATACAGACTGGATCCGGTCTTCTTAAAATGATGTTATTCCATCGTTCCAACTTTTCTTTGTTTCCTGTATCAATTACTTCATAATCTTTCCAATCACTTGCGATTTGATTCATAATATCACCTTCAACATTATAACGTATCTGTGCAAAAGTGAAAACTTTTGTTTATAATAGGTCTATGAATAATTTAATTTTTAGTTTAAATGCGACCATTCCAATCTTTTTATTGATTGTTTTAGGGTATGTCTTACATCAAATCCATTGGATTGATGATGAATTTGCCAAAAAAATGAATACCTTTGCCTTTCGTTTATGTTTACCTGCTTTATTATTTGAAGATTTAGCTTGTCAGGATTTTTCTAAGGCATGGGATACAAAATATGTTCTTTTTTGTTTTGGTGCAACCTTCTTATCGATTGGAATTTCTTATGTCTTATCTATGTTTTTAAAGGATAAAAGCTTAAATGGGGAGTTTATGCAAGCAACCTATCGAAGCAGTGCAGCTATTTTAGGCTTGGCCTTTATTAATAATATTTATGGCAATAGTGGTATGGCACCTTTAATGATTATTGGAACGGTTCCTTTATATAATGTAGCAGCTGTTGTTATTTTAACCCTTACCAGTCCGAAAGAAAGCAATGAAAATTTAATTAAAAAGAGTTTGATTGGCATTCTTAAAAATCCAATTTTAGATGGAATTGCGATTGGTTTATTTTGGTCTTTGTTGAAGCTTCCTTATCCATTGATTTTAAGTAAAATGGTGACATCCATTGGAAATCTTGCGACGCCTTTATCCTTGCTTGCGATGGGGGCAAGCTTTCAATTTAATTCAGTTCGTTCCGTTTTAAAGCCAGCTTGCGTGGCAACCTTTATGAAGTTGATTGGTTTTGTAGCCTTGTTTATGCCAATTGCGATTATCTTAGGCTTTCGAAAAAGCTATTTAGTTGCTTTGCTTGTAATGTTGGGCTCAGCAACTACGGTATCGAGCTTTGTGATGGCTAAAAATATGGGACATAAGGGCGATTTAACGGCTTCTTGTGTTTCCTTTACAACGCTTTTATCAGCCTTTACTTTAACCATGTGGTTATATATAATGAGATGCAATGGCTTGATTTAATGGGGGTTTTTTATGTTTGTACGAATGAATTGTAAAGAATGTAATCAAAAACGAAAAGATGAATTGTATCAGGTATTTGGTGCTTTAGCCCAACGTGAGAAAATGCAAATTGAAGAGGTTGGGGATGAAGTACAGATTTATGCTTGTCCAGAAGGGATCATTCATATTCTAGAAGAGGATGATCAAATCATCATTGAAGCCAATACGCGTCATGCAGGCTGTGGTTTTCATGCCTTTGTGGTGGAGTTTTGTTGCGATGTACAGGAAGAAATAGAAGGAGAGTATGATTTACAAGACGATTTAGATTATGCGTCAAATCATGATTTTCAACGTTTGATTCATATTTATGAAGATGAAATTACCTATTTAAAGGATTTATTAATTAAGAATCCAGAAATACGTACCCAAAACTACTTATATGAATCGACGTATATCTTACCACTTGAGAAGGATCAACGCATTCCAACCGCAATTGGAGATCTTGACTTAAAGGATTTTGCGAATCGTTCAGAAATGGAATTGATGGATTCCTTTTATGTATGGAATGATTGGGAAAAGAATGCCCGTTTTTATAAAAATGCAGCCCTTCTTTTACTTGCGAAAGAAGGGGTAGGTCCTTTTACAACGATGGATGAAAAAACAATTAAATATGCCGATGAAATCTGTGATTATATTGAATTGGCCTATCAATGGAATCCAGATACAAGTCTACCAGTTAAAGCTTATCAAGATTTATGTACGATTTTAGGACGTGAAAATCAATTAAAAAGTCCAATCGAAATGGAAGAGGAAACGATTCAATATCGAAATTCGGAGGTTTATCATCTTTGGGAGGACTTTAAGCTTGTTGCTCATGGGGCAAGTCAAAGAAGCATTGACCCTGTTAATGAAGCACTATGCTTAACTAGCCCTTATCAAAAGATTGATCAATGGGATTGGTTTATTATGGCAAGTAAAAAGGATGCCATTTTAGAGCGAAAAGAAGAATTGTTAAAAGAAGAGATGAAGCCTTATCAAAATAAAAAAATTGCCATGATTATTTATAAGGATACGGTTGATACAATTGAAGCCATTCTTCAAGATAAAGATAAATTTCTTTATTTTCATTGTGTTGTATTTGATCCAAAGGATCTTTCTTATATTCAACAATGTATTAAAGAAAGTGGGTTCCTTGACTAACTCACTTCTTTTTTTATGGTAAAATAAGGAGCGGTGATAGAATGAAAGAATCAATTTTAAATACTTTAAATATAAATCAAAGAAAAGCAGCGAGTAATACTGAAAAGGATATTCGTATTATTGCGGGTGCTGGAAGTGGAAAAACAAGAGTTTTGATGGCACGTATTGCCTACTTAATTGATGAAATTGGGGTTTATCCAAGTCGAATCTTGGCGATTACCTTTACCAACAAGGCCAGTAACGAAATGAAAGAACGTCTTGAAGCTATTCTAGGACAGGATGCAGGCATTGTACGTATTTCAACGATTCACTCTTTATGTGTACGTATTTTAAGAGAGGATGCCAATGCGATTGACTTTCCAAAGTCATTTACGATTTTGGATGGCAATGATCAAAAATCAATCTTAACGCCTTTTTATAAAGAAATGGATATTGATAAGAAAAGTTTTCCTCCAGTGCGTGCACTTGGCTATATTTCAAATCAAAAAATGAATTTTATCTCACCGAGTGAAGCAATGAATTATGCGATGACAGATGAACAAGAAGTCTTTGCGAAGCTCTATGGAAAATATGAAAAAAGAAAGAATCAAATGAAGGCTATGGACTTTGATGATTTGTTGTTGAATGGTCATCATATTTTAAATTCCAATGCAATTGTTCGTGAAAAATGGCAAAATCGTTTAGATTATATTCATGTCGATGAGTTTCAAGATGTCGATCCCATCCAATATGGTATCATTCGCTTATTAACGGGGAGTCATGCCCGACTTTGTGTTGTAGGAGATCCAGATCAAACAATCTATACATGGCGTGGCGCAAGTGTTGATATTATTCTTCGCTTTAATAAGGATTTTCCAAATTGTGAAACGATTATCTTAAATGAGAACTATCGAAGTACGCAGCCTATATTAAATGCATCCAATGCGTTAATTCAAAATAATAAGAAGAGAATCAAGAAGGATTTGTTTACCCAAAGAAAAGGGGATGAGAAAATCGTCATTCATTGTAGTGAAGATGATGGGGAAGAGCCTTTATATATCGCATCCCTTGCGAAGGCTAAGCATCATCAAGGAAAGCCCTATTCATCGATGGCGGTTTTGTATCGTTCCAATTACTCTTCAAGAGCCTTTGAAAGAAGATTAAGAGAAGCGTCAATTCCTTATATCATCTATGGTGGGATTCGTTTCTATGAGCGTCAGGAAATTAAAGATGCCCTTTCTTATTTAAAGCTTTGTACTTATCCTGATGAAAGTGATCCAGAACAATTTTCACTGGATCTAGCTTTATTGAGAGTAATTAATTCACCACGTCGTGGCTTTGGTGCAAAATCTTTAGAGCAGCTTCAAAATGAGGGAGCGGATCGACACTTGAATTTATATGAAGTCTTACGCAATCCAGAAAGCTTAAATACCTCTTGTCGAAAAAAAGGAAAAGAATTTTTTGAATTAATGGAATCCATTCGTGCGAAAAGAGAAGATTATTCTTTAGAAGATTATTTGGATTATATCTTAGATCAAACCGGGTATTATCATATGCTTGAACAAGAGCATGAAGAAGAAAGAATTGAAAACTTAAAGGAGCTTAGACAGGATATTGCCCAAAGCTTAGAAGAAAATCCCGAAATGACATTAGAGACCTACCTTCAAGAAATTTCTTTGTTTACAGATAAAGCACAGGATCAAAATACGGATGCTTTAATGTTGATGACCGTTCATGCCGCCAAAGGACTTGAATTTGATTCGGTTTTCTTGGTGAATTTTAATGATGGTGTTTTCCCAAGCAATCGAGCAATTGAAGAAGGGGGCGAATCCTCTTTAGAAGAAGAAAGACGTTTGGCCTATGTTGCGATGACACGAGCTAAAGAGCATTTGGTCATTTCCTATAATCGAGGCTATAGTTATCAATTAGGAAGTGCTAAACTACCAAGTCGCTTTATTCGAGAAATTCCTGAACAGTATATTGAACAAGAAAAGAAGGCTCAAGTCCAAAAAAAAGAACCGGTTTTAAAAAAGACGATTCCTGCAGGTCATAGTACAAAAATGCGGAAAGGGGATTTGGTTTTACATAAACAATATGGAGAAGGTGTCATCTTAAAGGTTGATGGACGTGTCGCAACCATTGCCTTTAATCATCAATTTGGTATTAAAAAGCTAAATATCTTACATCCGTCTTTAAAGAAATTAAAGTGATGGTATAATAGCGAGTATTAGGTGAAATTATGGATGAAAAACAACGAATAAAAGAATTGAGAACAATATTAGAAAAGTATTCAATTGAATATTATGTAAACGATGATCCGAGTGTTAGTGATCAAGAATATGATCGTCTATTGGATGAATTGATTCATTTGGAAGAAAAACATCCAGAGCTTTATGATGCAAATTCACCATCACAGCGAATTATTGGTCGTGTTTTAGATGGCTTTGAAAAGGTTCAACACAGCAGTATGATGTTGAGCTTAGGTGATATTTTTAACTATGAAGAAATTGAAGAATTTTGTGCTCGTATTAGCCAATCGGTCGATCATCCAGAATTTATTGTGGAGTGTAAATACGACGGATTAGCCATGTCTTTATTGTATGAAAATGGGGAATTTATACGAGCTGTTACTCGAGGAGATGGATATGTTGGAGAGGATGTTTCCAATAATGTACGTACCATTGCATCAGTTCCTATGCATATTCCGACGTTAGAACGAGTAGAGGTTCGTGGTGAAGTCTACATGCCGAAACAAAGCTTTCAAGATTTAAATGAAGCCCAAGCTAAGCTTGGTAAGAAGCTTTTTGCGAATCCTCGAAATGCAGCAGCGGGTTCGATTCGACAATTGGATTCAGGAATCTGTGCTTCTCGTAAATTGGATGCCTATTGGTATTATTTTCAAAATGCTCAAGATTTTGGTATTTTAACGCAAGAGGATGCGCTAAAGCGGATGGAGGATTTTCATTTTAAGGTGAATCCTTTACATAAGCTTTGTAAAAACGCAAAGGAAATATGGGATTTTATTCAAAGCATCGGTCAAAAAAGAGAAGAATTACCATATGAAATTGATGGCATGGTCATTAAATTAAATTCTCTAGTTGATTCCAGACGACTTGGAGCTACGGCAAAAATTCCACGTTATGCGATTGCTTATAAATTTCCAGCTGAACAAGTCGAAACAAAATTAGTTGATATCAGCCTTACCGTAGGTCGAACAGGGAAGGTAACCCCGAATGCGGTCTTAGAACCGGTTCGTGTCGCTGGAACAACCGTATCGGCAGCAACGCTTCACAATGAAGATATGATCAAGAAAAAGGATCTTCGAATTGGTGATCGCGTTATAATTCATAAAGCAGGAGAAATCATTCCAGAGGTAGTAGAAGCGGTAAAATCAGCTCGTGACGGAAGTCAAGTTCCTTATGTTTTTCCACAAACTTGTCCAATTTGTCATTCCCATTTGATTCGACTCCAAGGAGAAGCCGCTCATTATTGTATTAATCAGGATTGTCCGGCAAGAGTTGTTGAAAGCATGATTCACTTTGCATCGAGAGATGCGATGAATATTGAAACCTTGGGAGATAAAAAAATCGAACAGCTTCATGACTGGGGCTATTTAAATTCCGTTGAAGATATTTATTTCTTATACCAGCATAGAGAAAGCTTAGTTTCAAAGCCAGGCTATCAAGAAAAATCTGTAGATAAGCTACTCGAACAAATTGAAGCCAGTAAGAAAAAGGATTTAGCTACGCTCTTATATGCCTTAGGTCTTCGTCAGGTAGGGAAAAAGTCAGCAGCTATTTTAGCGGATCATTTCTTAGATATGGATGCTTTAATGAAGGCAAAGGAAGAAGAATTGATTGCGCTAAAAGATATTGGAGATATTACAGCGCAAAGTGTAGTTGCCTTCTTTTCAGAAGAAAAGAATCTGCATTTAATTGAGGTTTTAAAGGAATGCGGATTGACAATGAAACAAGAGCGTAAAGAAATCCAAGAAAGTCGTTTTACGAATAAAACCGTGGTTTTAACAGGAACCCTAGAAACCTATACCCGTAAGGAAGCCAAAGCAATTTTAGAATCCTTAGGGGCTAATGTTTCAGGATCGGTATCGAAAAAGACAGATTTTGTTATTTATGGAAGTGCAGCGGGTTCAAAATTAACGAAAGCACAACAATTGGGTGTTTTTACAATGACAGAAGAAGAATTTGTCCAGGAGGTAGAAAATGTTCAAGCATAAATTATGTATCGTTTTAAGTCTAGCCCTTCTTTTATCGGGATGTTCTTCGATGAATTCAAGTGCGGATAGTACCGATGATGATGAATATCAAGCTGTACTTCCATATAAAAATAGTGATACACGGGTTAAGCATGTAGGATTGATTTCAAGCCAAGATACTAGAATTCAAATTGAAGATGGTTTGATGGATCTATCAAAGAATTATTTTTCACCAAGTCAAGTTTCTTATAAGACCCATGCCTTTCTTGATTATGATACGTTGGATGCAACGGATGGTTCGAGAGGGTTATTAGGAACCTTAAGAGATGATAATCCAAACGGTTTAAATCCAGGCAGTGAGGAAGAATTTGATACAGGAAATGGAAAAGTAAAGGGAGCCATTATCCTAGCTGATATTTATGAATTGGATTGGTATGATGGTGATGATTTAAAAGGGATATCCATTGCACTTGTTGTTAATAGTGAAGTTGGAGACAATGTAAAAATAAAAAAAGGAAAGCTTCGTAATTATTTAAAGGTTACTTCAACGAAATTGGTTAACTATATGCGCTCTCGATACAACGAAGTGAATGATAATATTCCAATCTATGTCGCAAGCTACGAATTAGGAAATTCGGATGATGATTTGGGTGGATATATTTATTCTCTATATATGAAGAAAAACGATCAGGTTTATCAAAATTTATCCGAAAAATGGTATCGTGTTCCAAGTACAGAACTCGCAAATAAGGATTCGGATTTGTATGATCAATTCTTGGCTTATCAAAATAAAGTGAAGGATGTTTTATCCGATGATAGCTATTGTATCGCTCAAGCTAAATACAATGGAAAGACCCTTGAAAAATTAAATATCACCATTACGGCACATGGAAAGACCAGTGGGGAAATGTTGGCAGTTAGTCAGGTTGCCAAAAAACAATTAAGTAAATTTAAAATGCAAGAATGTGAATATAGTGTTAAAGTTATCGATAATGATAATACGTATTGTATTTTAAAAAGAAACAAAAATAATACAACCGTAAGCTCTATCACAGCCTTCTAGTACAAATTTGGAAAGATGGCTAAGATGGTATATAATACCTATAGGAGAAAATAACAATGGCAGAACTTAAGAATTTGAAAAAATCGAAAAAGAAAAATACAAAACGTAAACAAGGTCATAAATTGGTATGGCTTACCTTATTGATTATTGCGATTCCTTGTTGCTTTGTAGGCTATGTCATCGCAACGAGTGCAGTTGGTCAAGATAAGCCTGTAGAAGGAAATCGTTTTAGTTCAAAAGATTTAAATCCTGAAATCACATCGGATAATATCAATGCCGTTCAATCCGCCGTTGCTTCTATAGATGGTGTACAGAATGTTGAAGTAACATTAAAAAGTGCAACCTTAAGGGTAACAATGGATATGGCAGATGATGCAAGTCAAGATGTTGTACAAGCGGCAGCGGATCAAGGCTATGATGCAGTTGTTAATATTTTGCCGGCTGAAACCTATTTTACCAACACCGAGGATGGTAAAAATTATGATTTAGAAGTCGGTGCATATAACTATATTCCAGATGATACAAATCAAGATGGATATGTTTATATTAAAATTACAAAAACAGGAAATGGCAACAGAACAAGCGATGTAGAAACAACGCCAAAGAATCAAGAGGTTGTCAATGCGATTACTCGATAAAAGCGAGCAATCGCTTTTTTTTGGAGGTAGATATGAATGTTTTATTGAGTGATTCACAAATTGATGGAAAATGGGCTTATCCCATATTAAAAAAAGTTATTCATCCTACATATAATGTATTGATCATCCCTTTTGCCTTTGAAGGAAGTCAATTATCAGATTGGAACAGCTTATATTCTGAAACAAGAGGAAGTGAATATCGAGAGCATGTGGATTGTTTTAAACGATACGGAATTCAAAAGAATCAAATCCAATGGGCGCATTATTTTCAAGATTCAAAAGAGGATTTGTTACGAAAAATTGAAGAGAGTAATCTTTTGTTCTTTACCGGTGGACAACCAGATATGCTGATGAAGCGCTTGAAAGAAAAAAGAATCAAAAAAGCATTAATGAATTATCAAGGACTCGTTATGGGCTATAGTGCAGGAGCTATGATTCAGCTGGATATTTATCATATGGAAAAAGAGAATGCGCTTCAGTATTATTCTGGATTAGGTTATCTTTCTAATTTTGATATTGAGGTTCATTATGAAAAAAAGGATCGTCATCAAGATAAAATGATCCAACAGATCATTGAAAGCGAAAAGAAGCCCATCTATGGTATAGGAAATCAAGGTGGTCTTCTTGTACAAGACCATCAAATTGAATGCTTTGGCGATGTCACAATCTTTCAAGGCAAGGATTGACAAGTTCTTATGGACTGTTTATACTTAAGTTAATAAATGAACAATTGTTCATATGTTCATAGAAGGAGTAAAGATGAAAAAGACCTATAAGATTGATGTGGATTGTGCCAACTGTGCAAACAAGATGGAGGAAGCGGCAAATAAAACCGAAGGTGTAAAAAAAGCCATTGTGAATTTCATGACATTAAAGATGAATGTGGAATTTGAAGAAGGGGCAGACCCAAAAGAAGTAATGCCTGAAGTTGTAAAAAATTGTAAAATTGTAGAAGATGATTGTGAAATTTTCCTATAAAAAATAGCTTCCATTGGAAGCTATTTTTCTTGTATATGGTGAATGGCCATCGCTAGAATTTCTTCAATATGTTCATCATCTAAGGAATAGTAAACGGTCTTTCCATCTTTTCTTGATTTGACAAGCTTGGATAGACGCAAGGCCTTTAATTGATGACTTACAGCTGATTTTGTCATATTTAAGACATTAGCTAAATCAGAAACACACATTTCACTTTGTTGTAAAGACATTAAAAGCTGAAGGCGAGTACTATCAGCCATGACCTTTAAAAAATCGGATAATTCCATAATGGTATCGAAATCTGGTAATTGATCTTTTACTCTTTGAATTAAGTCTTCGTTTTTTGCTTTACAGTCACAATGATTTTCTAACATCGAAAATCCTCCCTTGTCCCTCATTATAAAGAAAAATAGATAAAAAATCAAAAGATCACATTCGGTTGACAGACAAGAACTTCATCGATATAATCAAAATATAAAGTTGAACAAATGTTCAATTGTTAAATTGAGGTGTGTTATGAACAAGAAACAAAAGAAAGTATTAAAACGAGTGATTATCGCTTCGATTCTTTTTCTTTTATCTAAGCTTTTTGAATTGTCGTACTGGTTGAATTTAATTGTTTCTCTTACAGCCTATTTTGTGATTGGCTATGATATTTTATTAAAAGCCTGGAAGGGCATTTGTCATAAACAGGTTTTTGATGAAAACTTTTTAATGGCAGTCGCAACGGTTGGTGCAATTGCCTTAGGTGAATATAGTGAAGGAACTGCCGTTATGTTGTTTTATCAAATTGGTGAATTGTTCCAAAGCTATGCGGTAGGAAAGAGTCGACGCAATATTTCAGAGTTGATGGATATTCGTCCTGATTATGCCAATATTGAAAATGAAGCTGGAGAAATTGAACAAGTTGATCCGGATGAAGTGGAAATTGGTTCCGTCATTTTAGTGAAACCAGGTGAGAAGGTACCAATTGATGGTGTTGTTTATGAAGGGAAGTCGACTTTAAATACGAGTGCATTAACCGGTGAAAGTCTACCACGAGAGGTTGGTATAAATGATGAAATCATGAGTGGTTGCATTAATTTATCGGGCTTATTAAAAATAAAGACGACAAAAGAATTTGGTGAATCAACCGTTTCAAAAATCTTAGATATGGTTGAAAATGCTAGCTCTAAAAAATCACGAAGTGAAGCCTTTATATCACGCTTTGCGCATTACTATACGCCAGCGGTTTGTTATTCGGCCTTAGCGCTTGCCCTTATTCCACCGATTGTGAATCTTTGTATCGGCAATCCTTCATCTTGGACGGTTTGGCTCTATCGAGCCTTGACCTTCTTAGTTATAAGCTGTCCATGTGCTTTAGTTATTAGTATTCCATTAACTTTTTTTGCTGGTATCGGTGGGGCAAGTCATGCAGGCGTACTGGTAAAAGGTTCAAATTATTTAGAAAATTTAGCTTCTACAAAATATGTGGTTTTTGATAAAACCGGAACTATGACACAAGGAATTTTTAAGGTAACAGGTATTCATCATGCATCGATTGATGAGGCAAAGCTATTGGAATATGCTGCTTATGCAGAAAGCTATTCAACGCATCCAATTAGTAAAAGCTTATTGACGGCCTATGGTCAATCCATTGATCAAAGTCGTATTGAAAACGTAGAGGAAGTAAGTGGACATGGTGTGATTGCCAAAATTGATGGCAAAACCATTCTTGTGGGAAATGCCAAGCTTATGAATCAATATAAAATAAGCTATCAGAACTGTCATGAGACAGGAACCATTATTCATGTGGCTATCGATTCGAGCTATGCTGGCCATATTGTGATTGCGGATGTTTTAAAGCCGAGTTCTAAGGAAGCTATTGCTGAATTGAAAAAATTAGGAATCAAAAAGACCGTGATGTTAACAGGGGATTTGAAAAAGGTAGCCGATGAGGTTGCAGGTGAATTAGGAATTGATGAAGTGTATAGTGAATTACTTCCAGCTGATAAAGTGACCAAGGTTGAAGCTTTACTCGATGCAAAAGCTGAAAAAGAAAAGTTGGCCTTTGTGGGAGATGGAATCAATGATGCACCGGTATTATCTCGTGCAGATATTGGAATTGCGATGGGTGCTTTAGGAAGTGATGCAGCCATTGAAGCAGCTGACATCGTTTTAATGGACGATGATCCATTAAGTATTTCAAAGGCTATTAAAATTGCGAAAAAATGCTTACGAATCGTTTATGAAAACATTTATTTTGCGATAGGAATTAAGCTCATATGTTTATTCTTAGGTGCCATTGGTCTTGCGAATATGTGGGTTGCGATTTTTGCAGATGTTGGTGTTATGGTCCTTGCGGTATTAAATGCAATCCGTGCACTAGCTGTTAAAGATATGTAAAGTCCGATTGATAATCGGGCTTT
>CAVKAP010000067.1:5065-7604 GCA_963654445.1 Segatella copri | reverse complement strand
AAAATGGAATATAAAAATAACAATCAATTTTCTTTTGAAAAAGTAAAAACACTTTCCAATGGATTAGGAAGAGCAGGAATTATTCATACACCGCATGGGAATATTCAAACCCCTGCTTTTATGTGTGTAGGGACAGGTGGACATGTTCGTTATTTATCGATGCAAGATTTGAAATCGATTCATGCACAGGCTATGTTAAGTAATGGATATCATTTACGTAAAACTTCGTTTGAAATTGCCAAACAAGGTGGTTTATCTTCCTGGTCAGGATGGAATGGACCAACCCTTACGGATTCTGGTGGATTTCAGGTCATGTCCTTAGGATCTGGTATTGGAAAAGTTGTCAATATGGAAAGAGAAAAAGAGGTTGTCAATGCCGCCAAAAAGGATCGTTTAACGCTTGTTCAAGAAGATGCGGTTTATTTTACCGATCCTTTTACAGGTGAAGATGAAAAGATTGGTCCGGAAGAATCGATGCAAATTCAATGTCGGATCGGTGCAGACATTCATATGGCTTTTGATGAACTCACAAGCTTAGCAGATACCTATGAATACAATGTTGAAGCCTTAGCTCGAACAGAAAGATGGGCAGTAAGAAGCCTGGATGAGCATAAAAAACATTGTATGGATTTAGGATATTATCAAGCCTTATATGGTGTTTTACAAGGAGGACGTTGGGAAGATTTAAGACGTTCTACCGCAAAAAAATTAGCAAAGATGGATTTTGATGGCTATGGCTTAGGTGGAGCCTTCTTAAAGGAAGATTTAGGTGAAATTTTACGTTGGTGCTGTGAAGAGTTGCCAAGTGATAAACCTCGTCATCTCTTAGGATTATCTCGACCTGATGATATCTTTACCGGTGTGAGTATGGGTGCAGATACCTTCGATTGTGTTGCACCAACGCGTGAAGCCAGACATGGTCGTATTTATCATCGTTATGGCTATTACAGCATTAATAAACAACAATATCTTGATGAATTATTAGATCCTGAATGTGATTGTCCAACCTGTAAGGCAGGATGGACAAGAGGACAATTAAGGGCCTTAAAGAAATCGGAGAAGGATGAAGATAAAGAATTATTTTTCCGATTAGCATCCATTCATAACCTACGTTTTATTATTCGTTTGATGGAAAATATCCGTCAATCCATTTTAGAAGATCGTTTTGAAGAATATAAAGCTGAATTTTTTAAAGATTATTATGGAAAATAAGAAAGAAAAAGAGTGAAAATCACTCTTTTTCTTTGCCTTTAGTATTTCTTTAATCGTTCGATTTCTTCCTTTGTTAATTCACGATATTCGCCAAGAGGGACGCCCTCTAAATTTAAAAAGGCGAATTCTATTCGTTTTAAGTAGGTGACTGGACATCCAATTTTTTCAAACATTCGTTTGACCTGATGAAATTTGCCTTCATGAATAATCAAGGTAGCATGGGTATCATCAATTTGTTCATATTCTGCTGGACTTGAAGTAAAGTCTTCAAAGACCATAGGTTTTGAAAAAGTTTCCTTGGCATCCTTTGGCAAAGTGTTTTCTACTTCAACGTAGTATTTTTTTGCTACGTGATGTTTTGGCGATAAGAGCTGATGAGCCAATTGTCCATCATTTGTAATCAGAAGTAAGCCTTCAGTATCTAGATCCAAACGTCCAACAGGAGCACAATCGTTACGAATACAGAAAACTAAATCCATGACGGTTGGATAATGCGAATCCTCAGTTGCGGATAGGTATCCACTTGGTTTATTTAATAAATAATATTCATATTGAACATATTGTAAAGGCATGCCATCAACAATAACGATCGTATCTTCACTAACCTTTGTGTCTGGACTTTTAATCACTTGCTCATCAATAACGACATTTCCTTTTTTAATCAGTTCTTTTACTTCTTTTCTTGTTCCATAGCCCATATGTGCTAAATATTTATCAAGTCTCATTGCCAACGCCATCCTTTCTTATATTTATTTTTAATAATACCATGATTGATTTTACCAAAGCCTAAGCTAAAACCATCCACACAAAGTAAGATCCATCCCTTTGTTTTCTGATCAATGTCTGAAACATCAATGGTTTCACCCTTTAGATATTTAATCACACGTTCATCCTTTGAAGATAAAGAGATACTTTGTTTAAATTCGCTTGCTTTTAAGCTAGAAGCCAGGGCTTGGCTTGGCTCAAATCGATTCTTCTTTATTTCTCCAAGCAATAATCCTGAACGAACAAGTCGTATTTTTTCAAATTCCTTGGGAAGATTCGGTACAAAGTAAATACAATCTTTCTTTTCAATAAAAGATCCATTTTCCCATTTATAATTTAGAAGCTGTAGAAATTCACAACATTCCTTATTTGAAGGTTTATTCACTTTTTTCTTGATTTGATTTGGAGTGGATTCTCCTTCTTTTTTTAACAATGCGGCAAAATGACCTTCTCCTTTTATTTTATGTGGATATAAACGTACACACTCTGATAAGCTGATACCCGATTGAAAACCCGGATAGGTCGGTAATTGTTCTAAAGAGAAGGAAGAATCTTGCTCTAA
>CAVKAP010000067.1:0-4818 GCA_963654445.1 Segatella copri | reverse complement strand
TGAATTAAATCTTCACTGGATACATAGGTATTTTTAAAGCCAAAGCGTTCGATATTCTTTAGTAAGGCAAGGCAGCGTGAATGAGAAATATCATTGCTTAAAAGAAAGCCTGTTCTATCTAATTTTGCAGCTAGCTCCGTACTTTTGCCACCAGGAGCAGCACAGGTATCTAATACGAAGTCTCCTTTTTCAATTGGTAAAGCCGAAGCTGGATA
Source organism: Segatella copri (assembly GCA_963654445.1). Classification (GTDB taxonomy): domain Bacteria; phylum Bacillota_I; class Bacilli_A; order Erysipelotrichales; family Erysipelotrichaceae; genus Absicoccus. Next base: position 4,603 of record CAVKAP010000067.1, on the reverse strand, counting down.
CATGGCACTCGGTTCTTGTATATAATAAAGTCCAGCATAATAATAAGGATGCTTTGATACCTGTTCTTCTTTTTTTACATAAAAACCATTTTTACACCAAGGAATAGCTTCTAATTGAAAAGGGGAAAGCTGAATAAAATCTTCAATAGAAATTTTAGATGTATTAATCCGTATTCCTTGATAGGGTGGGTGCTGAAAGCTATCTAAATAGCTTGAATAATCATCTTTAAATAAGGCTTTTATTTTCTTTTGATAGGATTCAGGTAATTGCATATTATTCCTCCATGCGAAAAACATTATATCATGGACTTAATGACATTTATTAGTCGGTTTTTTTATTTTTCTGGTGTATGATAGCTATAGTTGATAAACAAATAGAAAAGAGGAATACTATGTCAATTTTAAAATTAAAACCAGCAACCAAGGATTATCTTTGGGGTGGACATCGTCTAGCCGATGAATATGGCGTTGAATTTGATGGTCCCGTATTAGCTGAAGCATGGGAATTGTCTTGTCATCCTGATGGACCAAGTATGATTACCAATGGAGAATATGCAGGAAAATCTCTAAAAGAATTCATTGATTCGGAAGGCTTTGATGTATTAGGAAAGAATTGTGCACGTTTCCGTGAATTTCCGATTCTAACAAAATTTATTGATGCGAAAGATAATTTAAGTATTCAAGTTCATCCAGATAATGCCTATGCACTAAAAAATGAAAACCAATATGGAAAAACTGAAATGTGGTATATCCTAGATGCAGAACCAGGGGCTTTCTTATACTATGGATTTAAGAAAGAAATTTCAAAAGAAGAATTTGAACAACGTATTAAAGAAAATACCTTATTGGAAGTCTTAAATGCACAACCGGTTAAAAAAGGAGATGCCTTCTTAATTAAAGCAGGAACCTTACATGCGATTGGAAAAGGAATTTTAATTGCTGAAATCCAACAAAATTCCAATGTAACCTATCGTATCTATGATTATGCACGTCGAGGTAAGGATGGAAAATTACGTGATTTGCATATTGCACAATCCTTGGATGTAACGGAACGTAAACCAGTTGAAGCGGATACTGAAGGCTATCCACATATCTTTGATACGGATTATTTTACGGTCGATAAATTAAATCTAGATGGAAAAACCTGTAAAGAAATGCGAGGACATGTAGATGAAGCTTCATTCTTATCGGTTTTAATTTTAGATGGAAAAGGAACGATTGCATCAGGTGAAGATGTAATTGGTTATGGAAAAGGTGATAGCTTCTTCTTACCTGCAAATTCAGGCGATTGGAAAATCGAAGGCGTATGCGATGCGTTATTAACAACCATTCGTGCCAAAGAAAATCCAATTGTTGCGAAAGTAAATGTAAGTGATTCATCTTCAATTTCCTTTGTGAATGAAAAGGAAGAAGTGCTTGCAACAAAGAATGTTGAAAGTAAAGATTATACAACTGTAGCAAAAGCCGTTATGGACTTTATTAATGAAAAAGAAATTCCAATTGAACAAGTAGTTGATGTTCAAGTATCTGGTTCAGATATGGATTTAAACAAAGCCAATGAAGAATTTACAGCTGTAATTCCATGTCCTGTTCATTTTAAGTAGAATCCGTTTAGCGGATTCTTTTTTCCATATGTGTTATATTTTTTTAGATTGGAGGAAGAATTATGCGTTTTTATATGCCTTGCGATGTTTATGAAGCAAAGGATTGTGTGAAGGTCTATCAAAATCAATGGACTGTTTTTGGAAAGAAGGCTTTTATAATTACAGGGAAACATTCAGCGAAAAGGAATGGCTCCTTAGAGGATGTTCTTAGTGTATGTAAAGAAAAGAAAATAGAAACTTGTCTCTTTGATCAGGTTGAAGAGAATCCATCCATTGAAACGGTTATGAAGGCTCGACAAATTGGTTTAGAAGAAAAGGTGGATTTTGTGATTGGAATTGGTGGAGGATCTGCTATGGATGCAGCCAAAGCTATTTCTTTAATGATTGCGCATCCGAAAGAAGAAGCTTCTTATTTATATGAAAAGAAGGATTCAAGCTGTCTACCTATCGTTTGTATTCCGACAACCTGTGGTACAGGAAGTGAAGTAACCGGTGTTTCGGTATTAACGATTCATGATCAAAAAACCAAAGGATCCATCTCACATAAGATTTTTGCGAATGTCGCTTTAATTGATGGCAAATATTTAAAGTCTGCTTCCCAATCCGTTTTGGCAAATACCTCTATTGATGCATTAGCACATTGTTGGGAAAGTTATATCAATACAAATGCGAGTGATTATAGTCGTATGTGTGTTAAGGCTGGACTTGAATCCTGGGCAAAGAATACGGATATTCTCCTACAAAAAAGAGAAGCAAGTGAAGATGACTATTTGACTATGATGAGAGCTTCCGCATTTGCTGGAATGGCCATTGCTCAAACCGGCACAAGCCTTCCACATGGGCTGTCATATCCGATTACTTATAATAATCATATTCCACATGGAGCTGCTTGTGGTTATTTCCTAGCAGGTTATTTAAAGCAGAGTAACGATTGTGACTTTTTATTAAAAGAGGCAGGCTTTGATTCCTTAGAACAATGGAAGGATTTCTATTCAAAGGTATGTCCGATTTCTTCTTTATCCATTCAAGATTTAGAAAGAGCAGAGGATGTTTTATATCATAATCCAGCCAAGCTAAAAAATGCACCTTTTACCGTCACAAAATCAATCTTACATGAGATTGTATTTGAAGGAGTCTCTTGTGAATAAAGAAGCCTTATATTATGCCAAAAAGGATGTGTTTAGCTTTTCGGCAAGAGTATTATCCTGTGAAAAAGAAAAGAACAAGTATGTAATTACCTTAAGCCAAGATGGTTTCTATCCAGAAGGTGGAGGACAACCTTCGGATCAAGGGACTTTATGTACCGAGAATCAAACCTGGAAGGTTTTAAATGTACAAGAGGGCAGCTCAAATCGCCATTTTATTGATCATGAAATAGAAGTAGGAACAGAAGTCTTTTGTGAAGTGAATCAGAAAAGACGCTTTCGTCTCAGTCAAAATCATAGTGGGGAACACATTGTTTCTGGCCTTATTCATAAATATTTTCAGTATGAAAATATAGGCTTTCATATGGAAAGTCAGGGTGAAGTAAAGGGATTGATGACGATTGATTTTGATGGTGTTTTAACTTCAAAAGATTGTGAGAAAATTGAAAGAGAAGCCAATGAGGAAGTATGGAAAAATGAAGCCATCGAAATTTTATGGAATCCAGATGCATCATTTTTCTATCGCAGTAAAAAAGAATTAGATGGGGATATACGTATTGTGAAAATTGGTCATGTTGACTTATGTGCGTGCTGTGGAACCCATGTGAAAACAACTGGACAAATTGGCCTTATAAAGATTCTTTCTTGTCAAGCCCATCGTAAAGGAAGTCGACTTACAATGCTATGTGGTATGGATGCGTATCAGGATGCAGCTTTAAAAGAAGAAGTTTTACGTAGCATGACACAAAATCTATCGGTATCGCCCTACAAAGGAGAACAAGCTTTAAGTCGCCTTCAAAAGGAAATGTTAGAAAAAAATCATCAAATTTCCTCTTTAGAAGAAGAAATCTATGAACTTTTATCGAAACAGATTCCATCCTGTTCTTATTATATGCATTGGTTTAAGGATAAGGATACCACTTATCTTCGTAAAGCCTGTGATTATTTCATGCACCATAGTCTAGCACAAACGATTTTTGTAGGAAGTATACAAGCCAATCAAATTCGTTTTGCCCTAGGAAGTACAAAGGAGGATGTTCGACTTCTTTTAAAAAAGCTTTCTAGTCAATGTGATATACATGGTGGAGGACAAAAGGAAATGGTTCAGGGTGTCATTCAAGCCTCACCAGATGAAGTAAAAGATTTCTTAAAGGAAGAAGGCTTTTATGGAATGTAAAGAGCTATTAAAAATACTTGTTCAAGCAGGAAAATTAAAACAGGAAACAAGACATTGTTTTATCGATGAAACGAGAAAAGAAAGTGTTGCCGATCATAGCTGGAGAACGGCTTTAATGGCCTTTCTTTTAAAAAGTGAATTTCAAGAAATCGATAGTGAAAAGGTGATTTCCATGTGTTTGATTCATGACTTAGGTGAAAGTTTTACAGGTGATATTCCAACCTTTGAAAAAGAAGAGAAGGAAAGTAAAATTGAAGAAGAGCTTTTTTTCAATTGGGTTCAAAGCTTTCCTGAACCAGTAAAGGATGAGTGGATGAATTTACTCAATGAAATGAAGGAACAAAAAACAGAAGAAGCTAAGCTTTATAAGGCCTTGGATAAATTAGAAGCCATTATTTCACATAATGAATCCGATATCGATACTTGGTTAGATTTAGAATATGACTTGCAATATTGCTATGGAAAAAAAGAGTGTTCCTTTTCTGATTATTTAATCAAACTCCATGAAACAATTGATCAATGGACCGATGATAAAATTAAAAATAAGACATAAAAAAACGTTGGATAGCAATTTTAAAGTTGTTGTTTAGGTTTAGAGAAAGGATGCTATCCAACAAGACAATTATACACAGATAAAATTAATAAATAAAGAGATAATGTTAAGAAAATTATCGATA
>CAVKAP010000066.1:21205-26420 GCA_963654445.1 Segatella copri | reverse complement strand
AAAGTAGCTGCCATCTTATGTGTGGCATCAGCATTACCAGTCGTAGGAACTTTATATGCAATGGAATCTCAACCAGGTTGGCATGGCGATAAATATGTCAAAGAAGATCATAAAGTTGCGAAAGGTTGGACAAAAGTAGGTAGTAAATCTTATTATTTTGATGAAAACGGAAACGTTGATAAAACCGTATCAAGAAATGCAAGTGCAACAGTTGTTTCAACAAGCATTGCAGATGCAACAAAAGATGTTGTAAAAGAATCTGCAAGTGCTGCAGTTGATTCTGAAGCAGTACGTTTAAGTAGTGAAGAAGAAACAAAAGCTGTTACATTATCAAATGTTGAAACAGAAGTTGTAAGTACAGATGTGAAAGCTGTTGTAGATGAAACAAATACAGACAGCCAAGCTCAAGTGATCTCATTAAATACTGAGACAACAGAAACAACAGAGAGCGTGAATACACTTCCTAGCCAAGAAGTTGTAACTCCATCTCAAAATGAATCAGCTCCTGTACAAGATCAAACAACAGTAGATCAAAATACGAATACGGTTGATCAAAACACTGGCGCACAAGATCAAACAACAGTTGATCAAAACACAAGTACACAAGATCAAACAACTGTAGACCAAAATACAAATACAGCTGATCAAACTGTAGCACCAAGTACAGATACAAGTTACCAACAAAGAATTGCTGATGCAGCATTGGCTCAAGTTGGACAACACAAATGGTGTACAGATGTTGCTACGGATGCAGTAAATGCAGCAGGTGGACAACAAATTGGTACATATTGGCCAAGTGGTTATATGAATGTTGGATCTGTATTTACAGATCGTTCACAATTAATTGCGGGTGATTTAGTTTACTATCAAAATGATGGAAATGCTGGATCTGCTGGTGTTGTTGTTCCAGATCATGTTGCTGTTTATGTTGGTGATAACACTGTTGTAAATGGTGGATGGAATTACGGACCAAATGTAGCTACAAGTGATATTGATACACCTAGTGGAACTCAATATTACATCCGTGTTAACGGTTAAGAAATTGTAAATTAAGCTTGGAACTTCCAAGCTTTTTTTTTGAAGTTTTGTGTTAATATAGTAGATATGTTTAAGAAAACTTTTCTTAGAAAGGATACATTATGATTCGTATAGGACAAGCAGTAGATATTCATCAGCTTCAAGGTGGACGACCGTTGATTTTAGGTGGTGTTCAAATTGAACATGAAAAAGGCTTACTTGGGCATTCAGATGCCGATGTTTTAGTTCATGCAATTGCTGAAAGTATTTTAGGAGCCTTAGCCTTAGGTGATTTGGGAAAGCATTTTCCAGATACTGATCCAAAATATAAAGGCATCAACAGTATGCTTTTATTAGCGCATGTATATGAATTAATGAAAGATAAAAATTATAAAATAGGAAATATTGATGCGACCATTTTAGCGGAAAAACCAAAAATGGCACCTCATATTCAACAGATGCGAGAAAATATTGCTTCTTGCTTACATTGCTCGATTGATGCGGTTTCCATTAAGGCAACACGAGGTGAAAAAATGGGATTTGTCGGACATGAGGAAGGCATGGTTGCTCTTTGTGTTTGTTTATTGGAGGAAGTATGAGAGTTGTTGTTCAAAAGGTAAAATATGCTTCTTGTAAAGTCGATGATCAAGTAACAGGAGCAATTAAAGAAGGACTTCTATTATTTGTTGGCTTTAAAGAGGATGACACGCAAGATATTTTAAAGAAAATGATTCATAAAATTTTAAATCTACGTATTTTTATTGATGAAAATGATAAAATGAATCTATCTTTGTTGCAGGTCGGTGGTGATATCCTTTCCATCTCGCAATTTACTTTGTATGCAAATTGTAAGAAAGGGAATCGACCAAGCTTTATTGAAGCAGCAAAACCTGTTGTTTCAAAGCCTTTATATGATGAATTTAATGCTCTTTTAGAAGAACAAGGGATTCATGTTGAAAAAGGAATCTTTGGTGCCGATATGAAAATTGAATTATTAAATGATGGGCCAATTACCATCTGTTTAGATAGTGAGGAGTTGTTTTAAATGAAGATTATATGGGGAAATGAATTAGCTGAAGAAGTAAAAAGTGATATTCGTTCTAAGGTAGATGCTTTAAAGGAACAAGGAAAAAGACTTCCAGTTTTAGCGGTTGTTTTAGTTGGTGATAATCCAGCAAGTCAATCCTATGTTCGTTCAAAAGCCAATGCTTGTGTTTCAGTCGGTATGGAAAATAAAACCATTGTTATGGATGGAAATACAACCCAAGAAGAATTGCTTGCAAAAGTAAAAGAATTAAATGCCGATGATGGAATTGATGGCATTCTTGTTCAATTGCCATTGCCTAAGCATTTAGATGCTGATTCTGTTATTATGGCCATTGATCCAAGTAAGGATGTGGATGGCTTACATCCAGTCAATGCAGGGAACTTATTGACAGGAAGAGAAGGCTTTGTTCCTTGTACACCAATGGGGGTTATGTATATGTTAAAATCCATTGGCTATGAAGATTTAGCTGGAAAAAAAGCCGTTGTTTGTGGTCGTAGTAATTTGGTTGGAAAACCCGTTGCTCTCTTACTACAAAATAAAAATGCGACGGTAACCATTGTTCATTCAAAGACCCCAAATATTGAAGAGGTTTGTTCACAAGCTGATGTTTTGGTTGTAGCCATGGGAAAAGAAAAAATGGTGAAAGAAAATTGGGTAAAAGAAGGCGCCGTTGTGATTGATGTAGGAATTAATCGTATGGCCAATGGAAAACTATGTGGCGATGTTGATTTTGAAGCGGTAAAAGAAAAGACAACAGCGATTACACCCGTTCCAAAGGGTGTTGGTCCAATGACGGTTTGTATGTTGCTTCAAAATACCTTAACGGCTTATCAACACCATGAAAGAGGATAAGATATGAATGAAATGGATTATGATTTAGGCGATATTATTGAAATGAAAAAGGAACACCCTTGTCATAAGTCAAAGGAATGGAAAATCATTCGAATGGGCGCTGATATTCGCGTGAAGTGTCAAGGATGTGGAAACAGTGTGTTAATGCCTCGTTCAAAATTTGAAAAACGATTAAAACGCATCGTTAAAAAGGCAAATGAAGTGGAAGGAATGTGAGAATATGCCATTAACAGCAGGAATTGTAGGATTACCAAATGTCGGGAAATCGACTTTATTTAATGCGATCACAAATTCGCAAGTAGAAGCCGCAAACTATCCTTTTGCGACAATTAATCCAAACGTTGGAGTTGTAGAAGTACCAGACCATCGTGTAGATCGTTTGGTTGAATTGTTTCATCCAAAAAAAACCATCTATACGACCTTTGAATTTACCGATATTGCAGGCCTTGTAAAGGGAGCAAGCAAGGGAGAAGGATTAGGAAACCAATTCTTATCCAATATTCGTTTAACCGATGCGATTTGTCATGTTGTACGATGCTTTGATGATAATAATATCACTCATGTTGAAAACAGCATTGATCCTTTACGAGATATTGAAATTATCAATTTAGAATTGGTTATGGCTGATTTACAAACGGTTGAAAATCGTTTGTCAAAGATTGAAAGAAAAGCCATGACGACAAAAGATAAAGAAGCACAAGAAGAAACCAAGCTTTTAAAGGAATTAAAAGCGCTTCTTGAAGAAGGAAAAGCAGCACGAAGTATGGAAGTAAATGAAGAACAGGCGCTTTTCTTAAAAAATTATAATTTATTAACCAATAAGCCAGTCATTTATGTCGCAAATATGGATGAAGAAGGAATTATGGATCCAGCTGCAAATTCCTATTATCAAGCAGTTCTTTCTTATGCAGAAAATGAACATGCACAGGTTGTTCCATTATGCGCCAAAATTGAAGAAGATTTATCCGGTATGACAACCGAAGAAAAAGATGAGTTCTTAGCTGATTTAGGACTTCCACATTCTGGTTTAGATGCTTTGATTCAAAAAGCGTATGCTGTATTAAATCTTCAAACCTTCTTAACTGCAGGAGAAGATGAATGTCGTGCTTGGACCTTCACAAAGGGAATGAGTGCACCAGAATGTGCTGGTGTTATTCATACGGATTTCCAAAGAGGCTTTATTCGTGCAGAGGTTTATTCCTTTGAAGCAATTGATGAATTAGAAAGTGAAGCAGCAATTAAAGAAGCTGGAAAATTACGTAGTGAAGGAAAAGACTATATTATGCAAGATGGCGATGTAGTTCACTTCCGCTTTAATGTGTAGGTGATTTCTTTGTCAATTTCAGCAATTTTTATTCGCATTATTGCCGTAATTATAGCAATGGCTTGTCATGAAATCGCCCATGGACTGGTTTCTTATCTTTTTGGTGATCCAACTGCTCGAAATCGAGGAAGATTGACCTTAAATCCATTGGCACATGTCGATTGGTTGGGTTTGTTGTGTCTATTGCTTTTTGGAATCGGATGGGCCAAACCAGTTCCAATCGATACCAGCTATTATAAGAATAGAAAAACAGGCATCATATGGACAAGCTTTGCAGGCCCATTTGCTAATTTTCTATTCGCATTTATCTGTATTTTCCTTTATTACCTTTGTATTCGTTTGTCTATTTTTTCTTTATTTCTTTTACAATTATTAAGTAGTATAGCCGTTTTATCGATTGGTTTTGGAATCTTTAATTTACTTCCAATTCCACCATTAGATGGCTCAAAAATCTTGTTTTCCTTTTTACCTGATGAGCAATATTATCGATTTACAGAAGGAAATCAATTAACAATGATTCTATTTATTCTGATCATTGCATCAAATGTATTAAGCTCACCATTATCTTTAATGATTAATAATTGTATTGATATTTTTAGCAATGTTGCAAGGTTTATACTAGGAATATAAGAAATTATTTTAAATAAAGAGGATTCAATTTAAAAGACTGAATCCTTTTTCATTATTTTAAATAAAAAAATAAAATTTATAGAAAGCTAATAAGAGAAATGAAAATAATTAGTCAAATAGAAATAAATGAGGTTACAGTGATTGAGGTATCTGAAAGTACATATTTTGCAAATTATGCCGTTATTGAAAATAAAGGATATCCTACGGACTTGTATATGATTTACCAAATCATATAGGAATTAAAGCAAAAGGTAATTTTGTTGGAAAAGATGTTACTTTTCATGATTGAATATGCGTATTATAAACGATATGGAATTGAGCAGAACGGTCTGCTCTTTTCTTTT
>CAVKAP010000066.1:0-20380 GCA_963654445.1 Segatella copri | reverse complement strand
ATTACAGCTTTATAGATTAGGATTCAGATGTAGATGTTGGATAGGAATCTAAATCATCTGGGTATGTGATTTCTTTTAATTGGTTAAAGTCATTGATATTTAATTCAATCTTAAATTCGATGGTTTTACTTTTCTTTGTGATGGATTGTTCACCCTTGGCTTCAATACAAAGATAAGAGATGACCTTATTCTTAAAGGTCGCTTTAATACTTGCTTCACTAAGGGTTAAAGAACCATATTCATCTAAGGCTTCCGACATCTTCGAAGGATCGCATTCAAAGGTATAGGTATCTCCCTTTTTAGAAGAAGAATTAAATAAGTCACAAAGCTCATCATCTTTAAGATTTAAGAAGGGGTTATAAGCAGATATCTTTGTGTTATCTTTAATTCCAATATTTGAAGCAACACTTTGAGAGGTCGTGCTCATATTTTTTAAATAGGTTTTCCCATCTTTAATATAAAAATCTAAGTAATCATCAATTTTATTTTTATTGGCTTCAAGACCAACCTGAATAGCGCATTGAATTTGTTTTTCTTGATTAAATTGGGCATCAACATTCATTTTCGAAGTAGTATCGCCACTGACCATATCAATCGAACCATTTATCGAAGCGGATTTAGCTTGTAAAGTATAATCTAAGGCATTAAAAAATTTTAAAATGTCATCATCATTTTTTGAGCTTTTACAAGCAGATAAGTTTGTACATAGACAAAATGCGAGGAAGAAAGTAAAAAGTCTTTTCATAAAGGACCTCCATATTTCAATATTCTAATGATTAATTGAAATGCTGTCAAAAAGGAATGAAAGTAAAAAGTTGACTTTATAAAGTTAGCTTTAGTAAACTAATGGCATGATAAATAAAAAAATATTGTTTTCAGTAAGAGAAAGCCTTCCTTATATTCGAAGGAATGTTATTGATCAATGGATTGGTCTAGTTTGTAATGTTGTATCTACGGCAAGTTTATGCTTATTGATTGTGGAAAGGGAATTAAATTTTAAGCTTGTTGGAGTGATTGGACTTATGATCATTCTTCGTTATTTTATTAATCAAAGAGCTATTAAGAATTCCTATCAATCCAGTCAATTGGTAAAGGAAAAAATGCGAACCAGACTCTATACAAAATTGACTGAAATTGGTTCAGCTTACAGCAATCAATGGAGTACAGCAGAAATTGTACAGCTCGCTAGTGAAGGGGTCGAACAATTAGAAATTTATTTTGCAAATTATATTCCACAATTCTTTTATGCGATGATTGCACCATTGACCTTGTTTATCATTCTCTTGTTTATGGATGCAAGAGTTGCGCTTGCACTTTTGATTTGTGTTCCATTGATTCCAGTATCGATTGTATTTGTACAGAAATTTGCTAAAAAATTATTGAATAAATATTGGGGGCAATATACGAATTTAACCGATCACTTTTTAGAGAATTTACAGGGTTTAACCACTTTAAAGATTTATGAAGCGGATCAGAGATACCATGAAAAAATGAATGTTGAAAGTGAGAAATTTCGTAAAATTACGATGCGTGTTTTAACGATGCAATTGAATTCCATTATTGTGATGGATTTTATTGCCTATGGAGGAAGTGCATTGGGGATCATCTTTGCTCTGATGGCATTAAAGGTAGGAAATATCACTTTGTTTCAAGCTTTGTTTATTCTTTTGATTTCATCCGAATTCTTTATTCCAATGCGACAATTAGGCTCTTATTTTCATGTCGCAATGAATGGAATGGCGGCTGCTGATAAAATGTTTAAGATTTTAGAAGCACCAACAAGAAAAAAAGAACACTATCAAGCAGATACGTATCATTTTCAAGCAAGAGATTTAAGCTTTGCGTATGAAAAGGATCATGAAATCTTGCATCAGCTTTCCTTTTCCTTTGATTCGGGCTTGATTGCCTTTGTAGGTGAAAGTGGAAGTGGGAAAAGTACAATAGCCGATTTATTGATGTCGCAATATGATACGTATACGGGCTCGTTACGAGTCAATGATCAAGAAATTAGAGATATCGACGTGTTTTCTTTTTTAACGTTCATTCGTCCAGAAAGCTATTTGTTTGCAGGGAGCATACGTGAAAATTTACAAATAGCCAAAAAGGATGCAAGTGATAAAGAAATGAATGAAGCATTAAAGAAAGCAGGCGTTTTGGAATTCGTTGAAAGTCAAAATGGCTTAGATACTTTGGTTTTAGAGAATGGAAAAAACTTTTCAGGTGGGCAAAGACAACGCTTGTGTCTAGCTCGTGCTTTATTAAAGGATAGTCAAGTCTATATTCTAGATGAAGCCACCAGCAATATCGATCGTGCAAATGAAGACGATATTATGAATCGAATTTATGCCCTTTCTAAAGAAAAGCTTGTGATTTGTATTTCGCATCGATTAGCGAATATTAAAAAGGCACAATGTATCTATTGTCTTGAAAAGGGACGAATTGTGGAATTTGGAACCCATGAACAATTGCTTCAAAATCAATCAGTTTATGCAAATTTATGGAATACGCAATGTGAATTAGAAAGCTATGGTGGATCAGATGAAGACTATATCTAAATTAATTACTTTAGTAAGGCCAATGCTTGGATGGATGCTTCTAGCTATTCTTATGGGCGTGCTTGGTTTTTTATGCGCCATCTTCATTCCTTTTTTTGCGGGTATGGGTGTTTTATCGATTTTGGGTTATTCGACATTTTTAACGATTCGTCAAATGGCACTTTGTTTATTTGCGTTTGCACTAGCTCGAGGGATTTTACGTTATGCAGAACAAGCCTGCAATCATTATATTGCCTTTAAATTATTGGCAAGAATTCGTGATTTAGTCTTTGGTGTTTTAAGAAAGCTAAGTCCAGCAAAGCTTGAAGGGAAAGATAAAGGGGATTTGATTTCTTTAATTAGTAGCGATGTTGAATTATTAGAGGTATTTTATGCCCATACGATTTCTCCAGTCTGTATCGCTTTTCTTGTGAGCTTGATTTGTATATGCATTCAAGCAAGCTTTCATCCTTATTTAGCTATATGGGCCTTCTTATCCTATGGCTTGGTAGGTGTCGTTTTACCGATTTACTTTTCCAAACAAACCGGTGATATTGGTAAAGCCTATCGGAATGAAGCTTCTCATTTAAATTCTTACGTTCTAGAAAGTATGCGAGGTTTAAAGGAAAGCCTTCAATACAATGCCACACAAGAGCGTTTAAATGGTTTGATTGAACATACCCACCTCTTAACAAAACAAGAGAGGAAGCTAAAGGAAAATCAAGCAAAAGATCTTTCTTTAACCAATTTCGTGGTTGTGCTTTCGGCTTTAATTCTCTTGATGCTTAACCTTCAATTAAAGCTGGATTTTAATGCCATAGTTCTTTCAACTATTCTAGAAATATCTTCCTTTGGACCTGTAATTGCTTTGGCAAACCTTGGAACCAGTCTTTCACAGACTCTAGGGGCTGCGCAAAGAATTCTATCGCTGCTTGAAGAAAAGCCAATGGTTGAAGAGGTTGTGAATGGCGTAGATTGTGAAATAAAGGATGTACAAATGGACTCCATTGACTTTTCTTATGATCAAGAAGCCATTTTAAAGGATTTTTCCTTCGCTATTGAAAATCATAAAGTATTAGGAATCCAAGGAAAAAGTGGTTGTGGAAAATCAACCTTGCTTAAGCTCTTAATGCGCTTTTGGGATGTTTCAAAAGGAAGTATTTCGATGGCGCAAAGGAATATTAAAGAAATCAATACCTCTTCTTTGCGTAAACAAGAAGGCTATATGATGCAGGAAACGATTTTATTTCATGATACGATTGAAGCAAATTTAAAGGTAGCGAAAGAAGACGCAACACAAGAAGAAATGGAATTGGCTTGTAAAAAAGCGAATATTCATGACTTTATTAAATCATTACCGCAAGGCTATCACAGTATGGTAGGTGAATTAGGAAGTACCTTGTCTGCCGGTGAAAGACAACGCATTGGCTTAGCACGTATGTTTTTACATGATGCCACCTTTCTTCTATTTGATGAGCCAACAAGTAATTTAGATAGCTTAAATGAGGGAATGATCTTAAAGACCATTTATGAGGAAAAAGAGAATAAAACAATAGTCTTTGTATCGCATTCAAAAAGCACCTTGAAGCATTGTGATCAAATTCTACATATGGAATCAGAAAGGCAAAGCTAATGGATAAGCGAAAACAAGAAATACAAACCGTGTATGAAATGATTCATTTATATTGTCGAAGAAAGCATCATTCAAAAGAGCTTTGTGATTGCTGTGAAGAATTATACAGCTATGCTAAAAAGCGTATTGAAAATTGTCCCATGATTGAAACAAAGACCTTTTGTAGTCAATGTAAGATTCATTGTTATAAAGAAGATATGCGAGAAGAAATTCGTAAAGTGATGCGCTATTCAGGTCCAAGAATGCTCTTTGTGCATCCGTTGATGGCAATATCGCATCTCTATTATCAAATCAAGGATTCTAGATAGGATCCTTTTTTTATAAAAAAATTTGCAAAAGCTTGCGTTCTCTGATAGTATAATAAATTGCATAATAGTCCTTGGGGGTAGTGTGCCCTTTTGGACGAAAATTCAATGAAAGGATGGCATGCATGGAGAGCAACAAAGCATATCAAGTTGTCGACTGTGGAAAAAAAGCACAACGTCGAGATTATTCAAAAGTAAGTGGCAAACTAGAGTTACCAAACTTAGTTGAAATCCAAACCGATTCGTTTGAATGGTTCACCAAAGAAGGTGTTCAGGAGGTTTTCAATGAAATTTATCCGATTGAAAACTATGGAAAAAATATTAAATTAAACTTTTTGCGTTATCATTTTGATAAACCAAAATATAACAAAGAAGAGTCCATGTACAGAGAGTGTAACTACGCTGCACCTCTATATGCCGATATGGAATTAGAAGTAACTGATTCCACAACCGGTGAAATTGTTACGAAAACAGAAGAAGTTTATTTAGGGGATTTCCCATTAATGACGGAAACAGGTACCTTCATTATTAATGGGGCAGAGCGTGTAATCGTATCACAAATCGTACGTTCCCCAGGTGCTTATTTTTCACAAAGTGAAGATGAAAAGAGCGGTAAACAAAATTATGAATGTGAATTAATTCCAAGCCGTGGTACTTGGTTAGAATTCATGACTGAACAAAAGAAAACTACCAATGGTCGTTTAATCAATGTATCCATTGACCGTCGTCGTAAAATTCTTTTCTCAATTTTGTTTAAAGCCATTGGTATGTCTTTTAACTTAGGCGATTTAGAAGATGCCAAAGATACAAGCGATTTAGAAACATTCTTATCGGCAATGGGTCGTGAATTTCCAGGTAAGCCAGATGAAGCTTTACTTGTAAAACGTGATCAATACCAATCAGAAAAAGATGCGCTTACAAAGGAAAAAGAAGCTTTAGTTAAAAAACAACGTGATGGAAAAGCAAAGGATGTTGGCATTATTGAAAAAATTGCTGCAACAGATGCTGAATTAGAAACCGTTGAAAGTAACTTAGCAAAGGTAGAAGCTGAGCTTGCAGATTTCTTAGCTTACGATTTAGAAGATCGTGACTACATGAATTTATATTTGTTGTTATATACATCTTTCTTTGGAAAATATGAAGATGTTGAAAATGCTTTGTTGAATGATTATACCAAGGACAGTCGTTCAGCAGACAATACCTCAACAACACAAGGTGCTTTGTTAAACTTCTATGGTAACCAAAGAAGTGATGAAGTTGCTGTTGTATCAGCTTCTGTATCTTTGATGTTTGCGAAGTTCTTTGATCATCGTCGTTATGATTTGACCAAAGCAGGACGTTATAAATTAAGAAAGAAATTAAATGCGATTGCTCGTATTCATGGACAACGCTTAGCACATGATATCGTTGATGTGGATGGCAATGTGTTCATGGAAGCTGGTAAAATGATTCATCGTGATCAACGTAATGAATTACGTGAAGAATTAGCTAAAGGTACATATTGTAAGGCGTTCCCTTTCCGTACGGAATTCCATGCAGCCGATGTTGTCGCAATTCCAACAAGCTATAACAGCGGATTAATTGGACGTATTCTAGCAAGTGATGTAGAAGCCGGCGATGTTTATTATGAACAAGGTACAGTTTTAACGGCTCAAGATGTTCAAACCTTAAAAGAAGCTGTAGAAGAAGTTCCAATTTATGCTGGTTTAATTGCTCAACCAGTCGTATTAAATAAAGAAAATAGTGAAGTTGTATTGAACTATGGTCAATACTTATATCATTTAGGACGTTTAACCAATGCGAATGCACAAGATGTTGTGGATGATCAAATGGAATTGTTTATTGATCGTTACGATATCAATGGCCAAGATATTTCAACTGGTAAAGAAGGTGCAACCCGTTTAGATCAAGCAACTAAGGATGCGATTGCTTCGCGTGCTGCAAATGAAGAGCTTACTTTATGGATTATCGGTGCTTGCTGTCAAGAGGTCTATGTCTTAGATGAAAATGATAACAAGATTAAAATTATTGGTAATGATCCATTTGCACAAATGAATACCATTACGATTCCAGATATGTATGCTTTCTTTGGATACTATTTGAATGTCATGGATGGTATTGGTTCAACGGATGATATCGATATGTTAGGAAACCGTCGTGTTCGTTCAGTGGGTGAATTAATTCAAAATCAATTCCGTATTGGTTTATCTCGTATGGAACGTGTGGTTCATGATCGTATGTCGATTCAAGAATTGGATTCATTATCACCACGTAAATTAACAAATATTCGTCCATTAACAGCTGCAATCAAAGAGTTCTTCTCAAGCTCTCAGTTGTCACAATTTATGGACCAACAAAACCCATTGGCTGAATTGACCAACAAACGTCGTATTTCCGCTTTAGGACCTGGTGGTTTAACACGAGATCGTGCTGGTTTCGAGGTTCGTGACGTTCATGCCAGTCACTATGGTCGTATTTGTCCAATCGAAACACCAGAAGGTCCAAACATTGGTTTGATTAACAACTTAACAACCTATGCGAAAATCAACGAATATGGATTTATTCAAACGCCATATCGTAAAGTTAATGCGGATGGTACGGTAAGTGAAGATGCAATTTACTTAAGTGCTGATGAAGAAGCTGATTATATCATTGCCCAAGCCAACGAAGTTCGTGATGGTCATTTGATCAACGAATCAGTCGTAGCACGTAAGGGTGGAGAAACCATCATTGCGAAACGTGAAGAAGTAGAATTAGCCGACGTCAGTCCAAAACAGATTGTTTCGGTCGCAACGGCTTGTATTCCTTTCTTGGAAAACGATGATGCTTCTCGTGCCTTGATGGGTGCCAACATGCAACGTCAGGCCGTTCCATTATTAAATCCACACAGTCCATTTGTTGGAACGGGTATGGAATATAAAATTGCGAAGGATTCTGGTGTAGGAATTGTCGCTAAAGAAGATGGTGTGATTTCTTATGTAGATAGCTTACGTATCGTCGTAAAAGATAATGAAGGCTATGAACATTCCTACCAATTACGTAAATTTGCACGTTCGAATGCTTCAACTTGTATTAACCAACATCCAATTGTTGAGGTTGGTGAAAAGGTTGAAAAGGGTGACATCTTAGCGGATGGACCAAGTATGGAAAATGGTGAATTAGCCTTAGGACAAAACGTTGTTATTGCCTATACGACTTGGTATGGATACAACTATGAGGATGCCATAATCATGTCTGAACGTATGGTTAAAGACGATGTTTATACCTCTGTTCATATTGAAGAATTTGATATTGATTGTCGTGATACAAAATTAGGCCCAGAAGAAATTACGCGTGATATTCCAAATGTCGGTGAAAAGGCCGTTAGTAAATTGGATGAAAACGGTATTATCATGATTGGTGCCGAAGTAAAAGAAGGCGACATTTTAGTTGGTAAGGTTACACCAAAAGGTCAAAGTGAAGTCAGTCCAGAAGAAAAGCTATTGTTAGCTATCTTCGGTGAAAAATCACGCGAAGTTCGTGATAATTCATTAAAGGTACCTCATGGTGGAGCTGGTATTGTTCATTCAATTCGTGTATTTAAACGTGGAGATGGTTCGGAGCTTCCTCCTGGAGTTAATACACGTGTAAAGGTTTATATTGCCCAAAAACGTAAGATTTCTGAAGGGGATAAGATGTCTGGTCGACATGGTAACAAGGGTGTCATCTCTCGTATCTTACCGGTTGAAGATATGCCATTTACGGCGGATGGACAACCAATTGATATTATGTTGAACCCATTCGGTGTACCTTCTCGTATGAATATCGGACAGGTATTCGAAATTCATTTGGGATATGCAGCAAGAAAATTAGGTGGAGTACACTTCGCAACGCCTGTATTTGATGGATTATCCAATGATGAATTAAAAGAAGTTATGCAAGAAGCTTGTATGACAGAAGATGGAAAACAAGTTTTATATGATGGATTAACTGGACAACCATTTGATGAACGTATCAGTGTCGGTGTTATGTACATGATCAAGTTAGCCCACATGGTTGATGATAAATTACATGCCCGTGCAACTGGACCTTACTCATTAGTTACGCAACAGCCTTTAGGTGGTAAAGCACAAAATGGTGGACAACGTTTCGGAGAAATGGAAGTTTGGGCTTTGGAAGCATATGGAGCAAGCCATACATTACAAGAAATGTTAACGATTAAATCCGATGATATCCAAGGACGTATTAAAACCTACGAAGCTATCATCAAGGGTAAGGATATTCCAGAACCAGGTGTTCCTGAATCCTTCCGTGTATTGATGCATGAAATGCAAGGTCTTGCGATTGATATTCGTTGTTTAGATGGTGATGGAAATGAAGTTGACATTACCAGCGAAGATGATGAAGAAGATCAAAATAAAAAAGCAGAAGAGCCAATTGTAAAAGAAGAATTGGTTAATGATATGGAGGAGCTAACTGCTCCAGAAGAAGATGAGGAGGCTTAAGTAATATGAGTATTAATAATTTTTCCTCAATTCAGGTTCGTTTAGCGAGTCCAGAAAAAATTCTTGAATGGTCGCATGGCGAAGTCACTAAACCTGAAACAATCAACTACCGTTCGCAAAAAGCAGAACGTGATGGTTTATTCTGTGAACGCATTTTCGGTCCTACAAAGGACTGGGAATGTGCTTGTGGAAAGTATAAAAAGGTACGTTTTAAAGGTGTCGTTTGTGATCGCTGTGGTGTTGAAATCACAAAATCAAGTGTTCGACGCGAACGTATGGGTCATATTGAATTAGCAGCACCTGTTGCACATATTTGGTACCTTCGTGGAATTCCAAGTCGTATGGCCTTACTTTTGGATGTGACCCCAAAACAATTGGAAGAGGTTGTTTACTTTGTAAGCTACATTGTTACGGATCCAAAGGATACGTCTTTAAACTACAAGCAAGTTTTATCTGAAAGAGAATATCGTGAATTTATGGCAATCTATGGAGCTAGTGCTTTTGTTGCGAAAACAGGAGCAGAAGCTGTATTACGATTGTTGCAGGAAGTAGATTTAGAAGCTGAATATAAAAATATTCAGGAAGCTTTAGAAAAAGCAACTGGAGAAAAACGTAAAAAATTAATTAAACGTTTAGATACGGTGAATGCCTTCCGTCATAGCGATAATAAACCGGAGTGGATGATTCTGACAAAAATTCCGGTAATACCGCCTGATTTACGTCCAATGCTCCAATTGGATGGAGGACGTTTCGCAACCAGTGATTTAAATGATTTATATCGTCGTGTTATCACACGTAATAATCGTTTACGTAAATTATTGGATTTAGGAACACCAAACATCATTGTACAAAACGAAAAACGTATGCTTCAAGAATCAGTTGATGCCTTGATTGATAACGGTCGTCGTTCAAAACCAATTACTGGTGCTGGATCTCGTCCTTTGAAATCCTTATCTCATTCATTGAAGGGTAAACAAGGTCGTTTCCGTCAAAACTTATTAGGTAAACGTGTTGACTTCTCAGGACGTTCTGTTATTGCGGTTGGACCCGATTTAAAAATGTATCAATGTGGTATTCCACGTGAAATGGCCATTAACTTATTTAAACCATTTATCATCAATGAAATCGTTAATCAAAAATTGGCACCAAATCCAAAAAATGCCGAAAAGATGATTGAAAGTCAAGATAATCGTATTTGGGATGTTGTTGAAAAGGTTATTGATGGATATCCAGTATTAATGAACCGTGCACCAACACTTCACCGTTTAGGTATTCAAGCATTTATTCCTAAGCTTGTTGAAGGGCGTGCAATGCGTTTGCATCCATTAGTTTGTGGTGCATTCAATGCCGACTTTGATGGGGACCAGATGGCCATTCACGTTCCATTAAGTGAAGAAGCCCGTGCAGAAGCCTTAGTTATGATGCTTGGTAGTCATAACATCTTAGGTCCAAAAGATGGAAAACCAATTGTAACGCCTGGTCAGGATATGGTTATGGGGAACTATTACCTAACTATGGAAGAGACAAAGGAAGAGTTATTGAAGGAAAGTGAACGATATTTAAAGGTGAACTGTCCAGATGAAGCAGCTGTATGGAAACGTTATGCTGAAAATGAAGGACATGTCTTCTCAGATGTTGATGAAGTCATGATGGCTTATGAATCAAAAATTGTTCATCTTCATTCACGTATTGCAGTTCCTGTAAAAGGAATTGGAAAAGAGTCCTTTGAACCAAGTCATTTAAATGATTATTTGGTAACAACACCTGGTAAGATTATTTTCAATAGTATGTTCCCTAGTGACTTCCCATTTATTGAAGAGGTTTCTAGTGAAAACTTTGAACGTACACCTGAACGTTATTTCATTAAACCTGGTCAAAATATTAAAGAATATATTGCAAATTTACCAATTCGTGATACGAATGGAAAAGATTATTCGGTTAAGAAAAAAGACTTAGGTAAGGTTATTGCGGAAGTCTTCCGTCGTTATTCTGTCGATGAAACAGCTGAAGTCCTAGACCAAATCAAGGCATTAGGATTCCGTTATTCAACCGTCGCAGGTATTACTGTTGCCTTATCCGATATCAACGTTGCACCAAATAAAAAAGATAAAGAAAAAGAAGGTAAAGAAAAATCAGCTGAGCTTAAACGTTTACAACGTAAGGGTCTGTTAACTTTACCAGAATGGGAAAATCGTTTAGGAACACTTTGGGATAAGATCAAGGATGAAATCGCGGATAACCTAATTGATAACATGCCTCGTAAGAATCCAATTTTCATGATGGCCGATTCAGGTGCCCGTGGTAACCGTTCGAACTTTACTCAATTGGCTGGTATGCGTGGTTTAATGGCTCGTCCAGGTCATGCCAAATCAACCAGTGGTGAATTTGTTCCAAGCTTAATCGAGGTCCCTATTTATTCTTGTTTCCGTGAAGGATTAAATGTATCCGAGTTCTTTACCTCTACCCATGGTGTGCGTAAAGGTTTGACCGATACTGCCTTAAAAACAGCGGAATCTGGTTACTTAACACGTCGTTTGGTTGATGTTGCGCAAGCCGTTATTATTCAAGAAGACGATTGTGGAACCGACAAAGGTTCTTGGGTTGAAGATTTACTTGACCGAAAAAATAATACGGTCATTGAAAGCTTCCAAGATCGTATTGCCGGTCGTTATTCAAAACAAGATGTCATTCATCCAGAAACTGGTGAATTAATTATTGCCAGTGATGAATATATTACTGACGAAAAAGCAGAAGAAATTGTCAAAGCTGGCATTAAAGGTATGCTTATTCGTTCTGTCTTTACTTGTAAGTCACGTACAGGTATTTGTCGTAAATGCTATGGTAAAAATATGGCTACCGGTAAAGAGGTTGAAGTTGGAGAATCTGTTGGTGTTATGGCGGCTCAATCCATTGGTGAACCAGGTACTCAGTTAACCATGCGTACCTTCCATACCGGTGGTGTTGCCGGTTCAGGTAACGAGGATATTACTCAAGGTCTTCCTCGTGTTGAAGAATTGTTCGAAGCACGTAAGCCAAAGGGTGTTGCCGTTATTGCACAAATCAGTGGTGAAATTACTTCCATTGAAAATATTGAAGGAACCAAACGTCAAGAGGTTGTCATCACAAGTGACAATGAAAGTGTTGGTCATAAGATCAATGCCAACCAATCCCTTCGTGAATGGGTAAAAGTTGGTAATTCAATCAATGCTGGTGAATTCTTAACCGAAGGTAACTTGGATCCTAAGGAATTGTTACGAGTTGCTGGTGTGCGTGAAGTTCAAGATTATATCTTGAAGGAAGTTAAAAAGGTTTATGCTTCTCAAGGTATCGATATTAGTGATAAGCACTTGGAAGTTATGATTATGCAGATGATGCGTAATGTCATTGTCACAGACAGTGGTGATACGGAATTGAATGTAGGTGTTCAAAAATCGTTAAATGAAATTACACGTATCAACCGTGATTATCTACTTCAAGGAAAACAACCAGCGAAATTCAAACCAATTTTACTTGGTATTTCAAAATCTTCCGTTGAAACGGATTCATTCTTATCGGCTGCTTCATTCCAAGAGACGACAAAGGTTCTTACGGATGCAACAATCAAAGGTAAGATTGACCATTTACAAGGTATGAAGGAAAATGTCATGATCGGTAAATTGATTCCTGCAGGTACAGGAACGCATGGTTATCGACCTCAAAATGACATTGTCGCTGCTAAAGCGAAAGAGTTACGTCAAAAACGTTTAGAACGTACACATCAAGTAGATAAAGATTCTGAATTTGAAAAGCTTGTGAATGAAACAAGTCAAGTTGTTCAAGAAACAAATGAAGAGGTAGAATCTGATTCTATCATTATTGAATAAAAAAGGGCTTTTGCCCTTTTTTTTGGAGGTCTTATGTATGTACGAAATGATTCGTCGCTTCTATGCTTATATCTGTAAAGAAAAAGGATTAGAGCAAGCACAAATTAATCTTGTTTGTTCGCAATGGACACAAAGAGAACAAGAAATCATGGATGCCTTAGCCTTTGATGGCGCTATTGTGAAAGAAGGAAATGAGTGCTTGTGTGATGGTCGAATCGTCTCAAAGGATTCGATTGAGTTTTGGATGGATGAACAATCAATTTCTATTATGGATTTAATGAAGGTTGATTTTCATCATGGATCAAACGCAAAAATAGAGAAGGTATAAAAAATACACTCCGCGGAGTGTATTTTTCTTATAGAATTTGAATATTTGCATCAAGACAAGTTTCGATCATATCATCTGGCCAAATACTTGCTTGTACTTCACCGATATGCGCTTTTTTTAGAAGTAACATACATAAACGAGATTGTCCAATTCCACCACCGATGGTATATGGTAGGTTTTGTTCCATGATGGCTTTATGATAAGGAAGCTCTAAACGTTCCTTACAGTCTTCTTTTTCTAATTGTTCAACCAAAGCCTTTTCATCAACGCGGATTCCCATTGAACTGACTTCTAGAGCACATTGTAAAGGCTCAAACCAGAAAAGGATATCCCCATTCAATTGCCAATCATCATAGTCTGGAGCACGACCATCATGCTTTAAACCATTGGAAAGCTTTTCACCAATTTGCATAAGGAATACGCATCCAAGCTCTTTGGTAATTGCATTTTCTCTTTCTCTTGGACTTAAATTTGGATAACGGTCCAAAAGCTCTTGTGTAGTGATGAAATGAATTTCATCAGGCAAGTGATTTACAGCTTGTGGATACTTATACCAAACTTCATGTTCCATGTGTTTGATGACTTTAAAGATTTGTTGGACAGTTTCTTTTAACGTAGAAATCGTTCGTTCTTCCTTTGAAATCACTTTTTCCCAATCCCATTGATCAACATAAACCGAATGTAGATTATCGACCTGCTCATCCTTACGGATAGCATTCATATTGGTATATAAACCAGTATGAAGCTCAAAATTGTATTTCTTTAGGGCAAATCTTTTCCATTTTGCTAATGAATGAACAATTTCAAAATCTTCATTTGGGATAGATTCCATTGTGAAGTGTACAGGCTGTTCAACGCCATTTAAATTATCATTTAATCCAGAGCTCTTTTTAACAAATAAGGGCGCTGAAATTCGAGATAAGTTAAGTTCTTTACCAAGCTCTTTCTGGAATGTATCGCGAATATACTTAATTGCTTCTTGTGTTTCACGAACAGAAAGAACAGGATCATATGATTTTGGTATGATGAATGTCATATTAAATTCTCCCTCTATATTTCCGTAACTGATTGTAACATATTCTCAGTTTTGATTTGAAAAAAACTTTCATGAAAAAGGCAATCTGTCTATGTTAAAATCTTGTACAGGAGGGAAAATGGAAATGAGAGATCGTTTTTCAAGTCGATTAGGCTTTATTTTAATTAGTGCAGGCTGTGCCATTGGTTTAGGAAATGTTTGGCGCTTTCCTTATATTACTGGAAAATATGGAGGGGCTGCCTTTGTATTGATTTATTTGTTTTTTTTAATTATTTTAGGACTACCGGTTATGGTCATGGAATATGGGGTTGGTCGTGGAAGTCAAAAAAGTGCGACGAAATCCTTTGATGTTCTCGAACCAAAAGGAACAAAATGGCACTGGATGAAGGTTTGGTGCTTAGTTGGAAATTATATGTTGATGATCTTCTATACGACCGTTTGTGGTTGGATGATCTATTATTGTTACTTAATGTTGATAGGTAAATTTGATGGGGCCAGCAGTACGAAAATTTCGCAAATTTTTTCAAATATGATGGCTTCTCCAACAATCAACCTTGGTTTTATGGCCCTTGTGGTAGCACTTGGCTTCTACGTTGTTTCTAAGGGCTTGGTCAACGGGGTTGAAAAGGTATCGAAGTTTATGATGATTTGTTTATTATTATTGATGTCGGTACTAGCCATTCGTTCTGTAACCTTAGAGGGTGCAATGGAAGGGGTTCGTTATTATTTGATTCCTGATTTTTCAAAAATATCGGAATATGGTATAGGAAATGTTGTCTTTGCGGCCATGGGACAAGCCTTTTTTACGCTATCTCTAGGAATTGGAGCTATCGCTATCTTTGGAAGCTATATTGATCGAGAACGTCGTTTAACATCGGAAGCAATTCAAGTGGTTGCTCTTGATACCTTTGTTGCGATTGTAGCTGGTTTAATTACGATTCCTGCTTGTTTTGCTTATCATGTCGATCCAGGGCAAGGACCAGGCTTAATTTTTATTTCTTTACCAAATATTTTTGCGAATATGGCTGGTGGTCGTATTTGGGGTGCTTTATTCTTTTTATTTATGAGTTTTGCGGCTTTGACAACAATTATTGCTGTCTTCCAAAATATTATTTCAATGACCAGTGAATTGTTTAATTGGGAAATGAAAAAAACAGTATGGGTTAGTTTTTTTGCCGTCCTTATTTTATCGGTTCCTTGTGCCCTTGGATTTAATCTTTGGAGTGGTATTCAACCACTCGGAGCAGGATCGACCATTCAAGATTTAGAAGATTTCATTGTTTCAGATAATCTATTGCCTTTAGGCTCCTTGGTTTATGTTTTATTCTGCACCTCTAAAAAGGGTTGGGGATGGAAGAATTTTTGTGAAGAAGTAAATACCGGAGAAGGATTAAAGTTTCCAACTTCAATTCGTTTTTATTGCTCCTATATCATTCCTTTATTGATTTTATTTATTTTTGTTCAAGGTTACATTACGAAATTTTTTGGATGAAAACTCTTTGAAAAAGAGTGAAAGAACTTTTTTTCTTTCATTTTTAGTGAATTGTTGTTAGAATAGAGAAAACCGTTGAAGAAGAGATCAAACGAAAAGATGTATCAAAAGCGAGTTCGGACTGGTGGAAGCCGAATGATGGCAGTTTCGCAAATGGACTTCTGAGGGCGAGGTGAATTTAGTAGCTAAGACGTATTCATGCGTTAAATGAAAAGAGGGCGTTTATAAAACGTCAATTCAGGTGGTACCGCAGATGAAGATTTGTCCTGTATGTGAAAGCATACAGGCTTTTTTATTAGGGGGAGGGTTAAAATGAAAAAAGTACTAGCCATGATTCTTTCATTGGGACTTGTATTAAGTGGATGTTCCTCAAATCCGAATAAGCTGACAGTTGTTTCGGTTGCTCAGCTTGTATCACATCCTTCTTTAAATTTGATTCGTGATAATTTTAAGAAAGAGATGAAGAAAAAGGGATATGTGGATGGTGAAAATATCATCATTAATTATGCCGATGCATCTGGACAAGTTGCCAATTTAAATTCTATTATCAATCAATTTGAGGACCAACAAAGTGATGTGATTGTCGCAATTGCGACATCAACCGCACAGATGGCCGCTCGTGTATCGAAAAACATACCGGTTGTTTTCTCGGCTGTTTCAGATCCAGTTGGTGCACAATTGGTCAGTGATTTGGATCATCCGGGAGGAAATATTACCGGAACCAGTGATGAAGTTCAGGTGGATCAAATTTTAGAGCTTGCCAAACAATTAACACCGGATATGAAAACCGTTGGTTTTCTATATAACGCAAGTGAAACGAATAGTGTTTCGAACTTACAAAAGGCCAAAAAGTATTGCGAAGAAAATGGCTTAACGTTAATTGAAGGAACGGGAAAGGATATTACCGAGCTTCAAACGTCTGCTTCTGTTTTAGCTCAAAAGGTTGATGTTATTCTTTCACCAAATGATAATACGGTAGCAAGCTCCATGCAGTCTTTATCAAAGACAGCAACCGATGCAGGTATTCCTTATTATGTTGGAGCCGATTCGATGGTAGAAGATGGTGGACTAGCAACCGTTGGAATTGATTATGCACAATTGGGAAAAGAGACCGCTGATATGGTCATTGAAATCTTAAATGGAAAAAAGGCTGGGGATATTCCAGTGAAAATTTATAAAAAAGATTTATTTGTCTATGTGAATGAAAAGACACTAGAGAGCTTAGGAATTTCTTTACCTGAATCGGTTTTAGACAATCCAAAGCTAAAAATTATTGAGGAGGATGAATAATGTCAAGTACGGTTATATTAAAAGCTTTAGAGCTTGGACTGATATTGTCAGTTTTATCATTGGGAGTGTACATTTCCTTTCGAATTTTAAATATGCCTGATTTAACAGTGGACGGAAGCTTTTCTACAGGAGCGGCTACCATTGCGGTGACAACCATGGCTGGAATGCCTTATCTTGGCTTAGGACTTGCCTTTTTCGCAGGCTGTGCATGTGGTATCGTAACGGCTTTTTTACAGACGAAGATGAAAATACAGCCATTATTAGCTGGTATTATTACGATGACGGGACTTTATTCCATAAATTTACGAATTATGGGCAGCTTACCAAATATGCCATTGTTATCCTTGGATCCAAGCTGTGAATCTATGTTTGATAAAGTAGATTTTCCTTTGGCTGTTTTGATTCCTATTGTTCTTGTGATTTCCTTACTTTTGTTTTGGTTTTTTAAGACCAATATGGGTCTTGCTCTACGTGCAACCGGAAATAATGAAGCCATGGTTCGTTCAAGCTCTATTAGTGTTGATTTGATGAAGTTTATTGGCTTTGGTTTATCCAATGGCTTAGTGGCCTTATCAGGTGCTTTGTTTGCACAATACAATCATTTTGCGGATGTAACCGGAGGAACTGGAATGATGGTCATCGGTTTAGCTGGAATTATCGTAGGGGAAGCGATTCTTCAAAAGCATACGATTGGTTTTGGCTTGATTGCTTCAATTTTAGGTGCATGTATTTATCGTTTACTTTATACCTTTGCCTTACAATTTGGCGTACCAAGTGGAGATATGAACTTGATTTCAGCACTATTGGTTGCCTTAACCATTTCCATTCCATATTTACGCAAAAGAAAGGGGGCTTAACATGTTACGATTAGAAAATGTTTCGGTCACATTTCATGAAGGAACATCTCTTGAAAAGAAGGCCTTAGAAAATGTCTCTGTCGAAGTAAAGAAGGGAGACTTTGTGACATTGTTAGGAAGCAATGGAGCAGGTAAGAGTACCTTATTTAATGTGATTGCCGGGAAGATTCCTGTCACAAGTGGAAAAGTATTTATTGAAAATGAGGATGTAACCCATCAAAAGGAGCATATACGTGCTCGTAATATTGGTCGTTTGTTTCAAGACCCATCGATGGGAACAGCTAGTCAATTGAGCGTAGAAGAGAATCTATCTCTAGCTTATGGTAGAAAAAATCGTGGACCTTTTTCTCTATCTATTACTAAAGCGGAAAGAGAATTGTTTGCAGATCAGCTTAAACAATTAGATATGGGCTTAGAAGATCGTATGAAGACACCAATCGGTTTATTATCCGGAGGGCAAAGACAAGCTGTTGCCTTAATGATGGCGGTATTAAATCCACCAAAGGTTCTTTTATTGGATGAACATACAGCTGCTTTGGATCCAAATAGTGCCAAGAAGATTTTAGCCATTACAAATGATTTGATTAAGGAAAAAGATATCACAGCCTTAATGATTACGCATAATATGAAGGATGCACTCGAAAATGGAAATCGTTTATTTATTATGAATGATGGAAATATTACGAAGGATTTTTCTTATGAGCAAAAAATAAAATTACAAGCAGCAGATTTATTGAATTACTATGAAGTTTGACAAAGCCTATCTTTTGGCATAGACTTAAGGTAGCGTGAGGGAAGAAAATGTCAAGTTTAACAAAGGATTTAAAAGAAGCAAAAATTAGAAAGCATGTTGTTACATCGCTTGAATATCAATGTAAATCAGATCAAGATCAAGAAGATGTTTATAACATGGTGCATGATTTATTAGAAAATCATTTGAATGAATTTGCGAAGGTTACTTATGAATTAGAACCTGAAAATAAAATAAAAGTAGAAGTCATTGAGAATAAGTAGACTTCTACTTTTTTTCTTTTTCTTCAATTAATAGCGATAATCCCATAGACGTACATTCACTGGCATTTAAAGCCAATGAAAAGGGTAGAGAGAGCTGAGCTTGCAAGCTATCAAGCAAATGGTCTATTTTCATGGTTGGTCCGCAACAAACAATGCCACGTTCTAGGATTTCTTCTTGTTGATTTAAATTTAAATCAGATAAAAAAGCATAGATCCATTTTGCCCAAAGATAGATAAAAGGCTGTAAGAGATCAACCATTTGGTTTTCGTTTAATTCTAAGTACTTTAATTGTTGACTTGTAAAATCGGTGCCTGGTACACGTATTTTTCGAGGATTTGAGACATACTGGCATTGTCCAATTTTTGTTTTGATTTCTTCAATGGCTTGATCGGAGACTTGAAAATGGTACTTACTTTGAATCCAACCTTTGATTTGAAGATTAATATGATGGGCTCCATAGCTTATATGCGCTTCTTTAAGAACCTTTCCTGAGTGGAAAAGGCTTAAGCTTGCTTGTTGATAGCCAATGTGTAGTAAACAAGCACAACAAGGCGCATAGATATTTAAATGCGATCCAAGAGCTGCACAGAGGTTTTCTGCTTCATAAAAGACTTGAGATGCGCCTCGATGATAAAAATAGGTCTTAATTTTATCGATTTCTGCTTCTGAATAAGTAGAAGGAAGCGTAAAGATGACACAGACCTTACGAAAGAGATGAAAGACATGAAATTTTTCAAGGATTGCATCAAGAAGAATAAAGAGTTCCTTTAATTGTAAGTCGAATTTTAGACGACGTGTACCATAGAGAGAAAGAGCTTCATTGCCAATCGCAATCACTTTGTTTTGAGCATTATATGCCAAACAAACATATTCATCCGTTTGTATTTTGTTATTTTTTATGAAACGGACGGTTTTTTTTCCAATATCAAAGCCGATGTAGTCCATATCTCATATTTTATCGAATAATTTTTTATGTTACAATACGACATATGAAGAATGATGCAATTCACAACTGTTTGAGCAATGACGATCAAATCCCAGAATTTCCTGATGGGCTCTTTGTGCTGGCTATTGTGGATTCTTTTTATGAAAAGAAAAGCTTACGTCCCTTGGATTGCTTATGGAATGCCAGAGAGGAGTTTGAATATTTAGGTATACCGGTCTATATTCTTTCTCCAAAGAAAAATCGATTTCAATCCGATAAAACTTTTCATTATATTTATGATGAAAGCTTAGAAAGCTTTTATGCGCTTCAAGCCATAAAAAAGAAATCTGTATTTGGAAAGGATCGAGAAGTAATCTATGCTTGCATTGTCGTTTTTGATGGGGATAAGCTTATATATAAAGCAAATAGTATGAATGATTCTTCATTGAAAAAGGTGCTTATTTTCTTGGTGAAAGTAGGGTCAAAAAAATTTTTAAAAAAAATTGAAAAAAAGTTTGACAAGAGATAGGGGCTTTGATATTATTATTGAGCAACACGGATACGGAGGTTTAGCTCAGTTGGGAGAGCATCTGCCTTACAAGCAGAGGGTCAGCGGTT
>CAVKAP010000065.1:0-26764 GCA_963654445.1 Segatella copri | reverse complement strand
TTTCTGTTTGGGGTATATGTCGCCCCTTAATTTCTTAAAGGTTCTTTTCACCTAATCCCATCTAATTTTAAAGCACCGATGAATACAATCCTTCATCTCCTAAATCTTTATTAACAAAATACAGCCTTTAATTCTTCAACCGTTTTCGCTTCTAATAGCTTTTCAATATTTTCATCATCACCCAATTTACCTGCAATTTGAGCTAATAATTTCATATGATTTCTAGCATATTCATGATCATTGCTTACCGCAAATAAGAAAATTAATTTCACTCCTTTTCCATCAAGGGTTTCCCATTCAATTTCATTGTTTAATTTACCAATCGCAATCCCAACTTGTGTGACCGAATCACTTTTACCATGAGGAATTGCCACATAATTTCCAATGCCAGTTACACCTTCAGATTCACGCAAATAAATATCCTTTACAAATTCATCCACATCTCCAATGTAATTTGCATCTTTTAATTTTGTAGCTAAAGCACGGATTGCCTCATCTTTATTTTTGGCATCCACATTTAAATCAATAATTCTTTCATCTAATACATCTTTTAATTCCATTTTCTTCTACCTCCTATTGAATTAAAAATCGATATAAATCTATGTTTGATTTCATTGCTTTGATCTTTTTTAAGTTTTCTTCTTTTTCAATAATTGAAATATATTCCTTGTAAAAGCATTGAATTCTTTTGATTTCTTCTGGTGTAATCATTTTAAATCCTAGCAAAAAGACAATATCAACTTCATCATCATTCCATTGAATTGGTTGATCTAAGACCGCAATACAAGCCTTCGGTTCAATGACTTCACTTTGCGCACCGTGTGTTACACTAATTTGATTTCCAATGGATGTATCGGTTGCAGCTTCTCTTTCTAATACCGTGTCATAGAAGCTTGTCGATACATATCCTCGTTTTACCATTGCATTGGACATAAACTTTAATAAAGATTGTTTATCTTTAAATTCTTGATGTACAAAGATTAATTCTGGATCAAGTAATGGATAACATTCTGGAGAAAAGGACGTTGTTTTCTCATCACAATTCTTTAAGACCTTATCTATTTGTTCTCTTAAAGTAATCAATCCTGTCTCATTTAATAAGTTTGGTATGACTATGATTCTCGGATCTTTGATATTTAAATCCTTTTGCGCAATCACCACATCACTTTTCTTATCACCATAAAGCTTAAAGTCATGTGTACTCATAATATGGATTTCTCTTATTTCAGGTACTGCTTTTTTTAATCGTTCTAACATAAGCTGCGCATGTCCCCTAGAAAAATCGGCAATTAGTAAGGCATTAAATTGATGTTGAATTCTTTCTAAAGCAGATTGAATGTATAAGACAATGTAGCCTACTTCATCTTCTGTTAATTGCAGACCATAGTATTCTTCAAACATAATACTAATAGACATCGTTGCTCGAAATACCGTTTTATATTCTGTTTTTATAAAATGAACCAGTGAATTGGTCTGTGACAATCCATGTCGAATCCTAAAAATTGTTGGTCTTAAATGAATGATTAAGCTTTGTTTCAGCTTATCATCTTGAGATAAATCTACATCAAGAATATTTCCTACGACATGTAATGCCATATCCACAAATTCTATAAGCTTATTATCATATTTCTTTACTTGTCCAATTGTTTCATCGACAGCAGAAATTCCAATGAATTTTGAACACATCATTTGAATTGCTAAGAATAAAACCTCTTCATTTGAGAAAATGATATGAAATTTATCTTGTAGCTTTTTAAAGATGGCCACCGTAAATGGATATTCATTATACTTTTGTAAGATTTCAATCTCACCTTTATCTTCTACTTTAGGAGATGCAATTTCTCTACGTTGATAAGCAATACAACAATAAATATAAATTTCATAAAAGGATTCATCCGTAAAACGATAATTCCATTCATTTTCTGTTTCAATAATAGATTTATGAATTAATTTCGTATCGATGTTATAAAAGAAATATTCTATATTCCCTTTTATTTTATCATTTTCAAAATCACTCATTATAAGATCCTTCATTGCTACACGATATTCATTTTCACGGCAATCCAGTCGATATCCACGATTCTTTTCATTAGATATCTTGATCTTATAAGGCGCTAGCCACTTTTCACATTCACGAATCACCTTTAAAACTGTTGGAGCACTTAAGTAAAGCTCCTCAGTTAAGCGTTGAGTTGTTATGGTCTCCCATGGTCTTAGCTTGAAGAAAATCTTAAGAACCTCCATGATTCGACTCGTACCATCATCTTTGACAACAACTGTATTTTGATTCATTAATGCGGACTCTAGTCTTTGTTTCTGATCCTCTGTACATTCAAGCCACATACCGACACGTGGTTTCTTTTTGATGATTCCCATGTCATTGGCTTGAAGGTATTCATTTATATCATAAATTTTGTTTCGAATTGACTTTTCAGACATACCTACAGCTTCTGCAATCTGTTGTGTAGATATGATTTCCTCATCAATCAGACAATTCAAAATTTTCTTCATCATTATAATTTTCTTAGCTTCTTTCATCGTATCATCATCACCTTGCATTAAAAAAATAACATAAAATGAATACGCTTTCGTAAAAACAAAGGCCCTTTTAATGTGGTACTTTTCATGTCGGTCATAAATTTTTTACCACATTAAATGTGTTACTTTTTAACATTCAATTTATGTCAAATTTACTTTCTTTCTTCTTTTATTGCATTTTAAAAAACTGATTTAACAATTAAATCAAAGATAATGCAGTACTTATATATTAGCATTGTTATAACTATTAAAAAAATGAACGATTTTTAAATGAATATGTTTTGTATTTTACTATCATTAAAAAGAATGATTTGAGATAATAGACGGGAAGGATGATGATATGAAAAAAAAGATATTATTTTTAGATTTAGATGGAACCTTATGGGTTAATGAAAAAATCCCCCTTTCTGCTTTAATTGCTATTCAAAAAGCTAAAAAGAATGGACATCTTATTTTCACCAATACCGGACGTACCTATTGTGAAGGTATTACTACTTTGTTACCTCTACAATTAAATGGAACCTGTTTTTCCGCAGGAAGTGAAATTTATATTGATGGAAAAACTGTTCTTTATGATCCATTAGAAGAAAAAGACATTCGAAAAATGGTTCAATATTTAAGTAAACAGCAGGTTGGCATTTCGGTTGAAGGAAGTGCACGCGTTTATGTCGATCAAATCAATCATGATTACTTTTTAAAACGCTTTGAACATGAATTGAATGCAGAAGCTTTGAGACGTTTTATTATTCTTGAAGACATTTCTAAAGCAAGCAAAAATGATTTCCAACAATTTATGAAGCTCTTTCTTTGTAATCCAAATGATGTTCCTGTTTCTGTGATAGAAAAAGGAATTCAGTCGGGTAGTGAGCTTACAATGTTTGGAACGGAAACTGGCGAAATCACTAACGCAAAGCATAACAAAGGAACTGCCATTCAAATGGTCAAAGAATATTATGGGAACAAATATGAAACGATTGCCTTTGGGGATAGTGAAAATGATTTAACGATGTTTAAGGCAGCCGATTATTCCGTTTCGATGGGGAATGCAAAGGATAAAATTAAGGAACAAAGCGATTTTGTGTCTCGAAAGATTACAGACAATGGCTTATTGTATGCCTTTCAACAATTAAAATTAATCTAAAAAAAAGCGATATCGATGAGATATCGTTTTTATTCTTGATCTTGTAATGCTTCTTGATAAGTTCTACGACTTGGATGTAAATTATCCACATAATAACGAATAGTTAAGCTTCCTGCTACTTTTGTACGAATTTTTGGTTCAACAATAAAGCCATCTCCTTCAAGCATTGCTGCTAGCATTGCTTTACAACAAGGAGTTAAGTTTTTAACCTTGGCTTCACATTCCTCGTTGAATTCTTTCGCATTCACTTCAATATATAACCACATTTTATCATGTGCTTCTTGCTTCATTTCTTGTAAACGAGTAGCATATTGCTCTTGTGTCCACTTTTCTTTTTTACTTGCCATAATTGACCGTCCTTTCACTCATCTATAATAATCATTACAAATTGAAATTGCAAATTTTATCAAACTACCAAGCTAGAACTTCAATTCCTTTTTCGGTTACAAGTAAGGTATTTTCCCATTGTGCACTTAATTTTCCATCACTGGTATAAGCGGTCCATCCATTCTTTTCATCGACAAATAGACTGGCTTTTCCTTGGTTAATCATCGGTTCAATGGTAAAGACCATACCTGGCGCAAGAACCATACCGGTATTGGCAATACCATAATGCATGACATAAGGATCTTCATGGAAGGCATTTCCGACACCATGTCCACAGAATTCACGAACAACCGTATAGCCATTTTTATGTGCATGCTCTTGGATGGCTGCTCCAATATCACCGACATGTCCCCATGGACGAACGGCTGCTTTTCCAATTTCTAAGCATTCCTTGGTTACATCCACTAAGCGTTGTGCTTCTTCCGATACCTTACCAACACAATACATACGACTGGCATCGGCATAATGATGATGGAAAATGGTTGTGCAATCGATATTTACAATATCGCCTTCTTTTAAAACAACTTTTTCTGAAGGAATACCATGACAAATTTCATTGTTTACTGAAGTACATACACTTTTTGGATAACCTTCATAACCTAAATCAGCAGGAATTCCACCATGACTGGTCGTATAATCATAGACAAATTGATCAATTTCAAGCGTTGTCATACCTGGCTTTACCATATTTTCTAATTCATCTAAAATCCCATTGTTGATAACAGCCGCCTTCTTGATCCATTTAATATCCTCTGGACTTTTAATCAAACGATGTTCGGGTACAATCTGTCCTTGTAATCTTAAGACATTGATTGTATTATCCCATTCTTCATGGCAATGTTTATATTTCTTTTTTGAACCACACCAACAAGGTGCATTTTTACTCATTTTCATATTTTCACTTCTTTCCTAGTTAGCCATTCCTTATTATACACAAAAACCACCCTAATGGTGGTTTTTTTCTAAAATCATCGAGTAATGAATAAAAATACATAAAATACTACAATCAATATCACAATACACAATGCAACATATTTTAAAATCTTTTTTACTTTTTCCATTTTCTTATTCTTCTTTCTTTTTGCTGGCATATTATTCTACATCCTCAAATTCTATTGTATACGTATCTAAATCATATTCTTGTGAGAAGAATTCTTTCAGAATTCTATGGGCATTTTCTTTTGCACGATTATATATCCCCTTTTTTTCTGCAGTATCTTTCGCAGTCTCTCTCAATTCATTCAAAGAACCATTGAAATCATCGACAGAAATATTATTAAAGGTACTTTCCTTTTCATAATATTTTTTAAAAGAATCCGTATCAATTTCATTGGACAGAACTTTTACTTTTGGACATTTGACTGTGATTTTTTTTGTAGCTTCATTTACATCATACGTAACTTTTGAAAAATCAAGTCCTGCTTTGACTGTCACATCATAGCTAAAGATTGCCAAACTTTTTGTGCCTGGAATATCCACATCGAACAGCTTTTTACTTTCATCATAGGTTTTAACGATGGTTAGATTGGCTTCTTGGGTACACAGCTCTCCAATATCATCAAATTCTATTTTTGCAACCTTTGCGGCATTCTTATCCCCTTGTTTTTCTCCTGCTGCAAAGCCTTCATTATAAGCTTCATTTTTAAAGGAAGTGACGCCATACCAAATCAGACCAACAATTGCACAAAGTAAAACGATAATGAAAATCGTCTTTTTACTTAATTTCCCTTTTTTTAGCTTTTGGATAACCGTCAATTTTTCTTCTTGTTCAACTTCCTGTAATTCCCTATTCTCTTCCATATATACTTACTCCCAATCTTTAAATAAATTGTAGTATATATATATATATATATATCAAACCTAAAAACAAAAAAATACGCCACAATGTAGCGTATTATTTCGTTTCAATTGTTAACATACGATCTTTACCACTCATATCTTGATGAACGGTAATCGTTGCATCTGGAAAGTAGCTTTTTGCCAAATCCGATAAGGCTTGTCCTTGATTGTATCCCATCTCAAAGGCTAAGAAAGCACCTGGATTTAAAACCAAATGGGCTTTTTCAAAGACATCACGATAGAATTTTAAGCCATCGTCTCCACCAAATAAAGCGACATGGGGTTCATAATCAACGACACTATGCTCCATGGTTTCTTCATCTGGAATATAAGGTGGATTACAAACCAAAATATCACATTTTAATTGTCGATCAATTAAGGGATCCAACATATTTCCACAAAGGAAATTTACGGATGCATTTAAACGTTGATTATTCTCACTGGCTACCTCTAAGGCCTCTTTTGAAATATCTGTACAAATGACATGTAATTTTGGTTCCTCTAAATTTAAAGTAATACCAATTGCTCCAGATCCAGTTGCGACATCAAAGACCTGTACATTTTCTTTTTCACTAAAGTGCTCATCATATAAGGATAAAACCAATCCAACCAATTCTTCAGTTTCTGGTCTTGGAATCAAAACATCCTTATTCACTTTAAAGTCATAGCCAAAGAACCATTCATAGCCTAATACATAGCCTAAAGGCTCTCCTAATTCCATTTGATGAACCGCTTCTAAATAATCAACCTTTAAATCCTCTGGACAAGCTTCATTCATTTCCATATAGAGATTAATATTACGAGGCCTGCAAAGCTCCACCATCAATACCTGTGCTGCTTGTTCTCCTTGACCGGCATTATACAATCTTTCTTTGGCTTCATTGATTAAATCATGAAAGGTCATTATTGATTTTCTCCTGCGATTTTTGCTTGTTGGTCAGCTAATGCCAAGGCTTGCATTAAATCCTCTAAACGTCCATCCATAATACGATCCAATTGATTCACCGAATAACCAATTCGATGATCTGTTACACGGTTTTGTGGATAGTTATAGGTACGGATCTTTTCGGCACGATCCCCTGTACCAATTTTTGACATTCTTTCTTTTTCGTTTTTCGCTTCTAGCTCTTCTTGATGTGCTTCATAGATACGTGCACGAATCGTCATTAAAGCGGTCGCTCTATTTTCATGTTGGCTTCGTCCATCCTGACACTTTACAACAATTCCCGTTGGCTTATGTAGGATACGAACAGCTGAATCGGTTTTATTGATATGTTGTCCACCGGCACCGGATGCACGCATGGTTGAAATTTCTAGGTCATTCATATCAATATCAAAATCGTCTTCTTCAATTTCTGGCATACATAATACCGTTGCCGTCGATGTATGAATACGTCCTTGACTTTCTGTCTTAGGAACACGTTGGACACGGTGAGAACCACTTTCAAATTTAAATGTACCGTAAGCGCCTTCTCCATTTACCTTGAAAGAAATCAATGAAAAACCACCGGCTTCACTGCTTTCACTTTCAATCATTTCAGTACGCCAACCCTTTTGTTCACAATATTTGACATACATACGATACAAGTCACCCGCAAAGATATTTCCTTCATCTCCACCAGCTGCACCACGAATTTCAATGATACAGTTGTGTGAATCATTTGGATCCTTTGGCACCAATAAGATTTCAAGACGATCTAGATAATCTTGAATTTTTGGTTCTAATTCTTCCACTTCCATTAAAGCCATTTCACGAATTTCTTTATCCTCTTCTTTGGATAATTCCTTCGCATCTGCTAGCTCTTCTTTTGTTTGTTTATATTCTTGGTACGTTTCAATAATGGGAGTTAGCTCTCTTTGTTCACGTCCAAGCTTTGCCATTGCCTTACGATCGGATACAATTGTGTTATCCATCATCATATTATTAATTTCATTATAACGTTCGACCATACCGTCTAAACGATCTTCCATTTTTGACATACTGTATTCATCCTTTCAACCTTAATAATATACCATGATTGCCTAACAAATGACACTTTAATTGTTTTTTGATAAAATAAGGGCATGAGTAAGAAAAAGAAACAAAAAATTACAAATAAGAAAAGAAAGAAAAAGAAACAAAGACATTTTCTGCCTTTGATCTTAACCATATTATTTTTCCTATTAATTGGAACCTATCTCTTTTTCCGTATCACCGAAGATGGCACCTATCAGGTTGTGGATTATACCAGTGGTACCAAAGAGGTTTTAAAGACCTATCATCATTTCTATCTTGCGAAATATGAAATGGAACGTACGGATTCAGATTATACCTGTGTTTTAAATGAAGATGGGAAAATCATTGCGCTAAATAGTGGCCTTGTGAATTTAAAAACCAAAAAGGTCAGTGAAAATACCAGCTATACCTTAGATGGAAGTGATGAAACAGGCTACACAAATGGTAACTATGGAGCCGATGCTTTGTACTTAGATATCAGCAGTGATGGGAAAAGAGTAAAGATGCTTTTAAGCGGGGTAACTGCTTGGGTAAATACAGAAGACATTCAGCTTTATTTCTTTGTCGATAGTCTTCATCCATCCTATTACTATGTCAAGGATGGAACCTTAATGCATGCCATTTCTTTAAGTGTGACTGATACGAATGTTCAGAAATATGGCATCGGTCCTGCTCCGAGTGAGCTAGAAGAAAATACCTATTACTATTCCTATGATGGACATTGGTTTTATACCTCTTTATCGGAATATTCGACAGATATGGATAATGACTCCCATGAACATGCTGTCAATAAAACCGCTTATTACAATTATTATCAATATGTTCCGCATCGTTCAACGACAAGTCTTTCTGCCAATGATTATGATTTGTATTTAGAGGAAATGGCCAATATTACATCGGATGATACATCGGTTCTATACGATGCAGGTCAAGCCTTCTTAAATACCCAAAAGAAATATGGTATGAATGCTTCCATGATGTTTTCGCTTGCATGCAATGAAAGTGATTATGGTCGAAGTCAATATGCACTCTACAACAACAATCTCTTTGGTCATGCTGTTTATGATTCGTCACCGGATTCAGCCAGCAGCTATAAATCCGTGAAGGCTTGTATCAATGCCCATGCCTATGACTTCCTACAAAAGGGCTTTGCGAATCCTAGTGATGATCGTTATCATGGCTCTTGGTTTGGTGATAAGGCCAGTGGTATTAATGTCAGCTATGCTTCTGATCCATATTGGGGAGAAAAGGCGGCTGCTCTCTATTATTCTCTAGAGCCAGAGGCCTATCAAAACAATAGCTTAATGACTTTCCAATTAGACAAGGATCTTAATGTTTACAGCAAGGATGGAACCATCTTATATACATATAAAGCTGGAAAGGTTGTCAGCTTCCTAGTCAAGAAGGAAGGTAAGAATCGTTATGAGGTTGCCAGTGAGGTGCCAATCAAGAACAATCAAGCCAATGTGAAAGCAGCTTATAATAACGCCAGTGCTTATATTAAAAAAAGTGATTTAGAAGATTAATTCTTCGAATCACTTTTTCTTTGTTCAATAATATATTTTTCACAGGCCTTTATCATTTTTCGAGCACGACGTGAGGGTGGATTTAAAATCGAAAAGCGTGGTTGTTTGGAATATTCCTCGGTATAGGTTACCCTACAGCTGAATGGCCCAGTTTCTTCCAATTGATAGGTTACCTTCGTTGACAATTCAGAAACGGAAAAGGTATTCACATATTGTTTGTTCTTAATCAGCTTTCCAACATGAATCTTTACATATTCATTTTGCGCATGACTTTTCTTTTTATAACGGAGTCCACTTAATTCCTCTTCTTTATATTTTCGATGATTGACCTTTTCTAATTCCTCTTGTAGAGAAACAATCATCAAATCATAAAATTCTTTTGCGCTGACCTGTAATGTCACTACAACTTGCATCTCATTTCTCCTTTTCGTATGATTAATCATAACATAGGAGGAATAATTATGTATACGGATAGTCATTGTCACATCACTTGTGATGATTTATATACAAGAATTGATGAAGTCTTAGAAAATATGAAGAAGGTATCTCATGCATTAATTATGTGTACCAATGAAGAGGAATTTTTAAGAGCCCTTTCCATAAAAGAAAAGGATCCAAAATTTAAGATTGCCTGGGGTTGGTTTCCAGGGGATGCCAAAGACATAACAGAAGGTCATTTTGAAAAATTAGAACAAGCCATTGCACATCATCAAATTGATTGTGTGGGAGAAATTGGTTTGGATTATCATTGGGATCAATCCTTTAATGCGATTCAAAAGGAAGTTTTTATTCGTCAGATTGAAATCGCCAATCGAGCAAAGCTTCCGATTTCCATTCATATGCGTGATGCCACCAAAGATTGTCTAGAAATCTTAGAAAAATATGCACAGACGAAAATTATTTTTCATTGTTTTTCCGGTTCTCTTGAAACCCTAAAGACCTGTCTAAAGATGAATAGCTTCATTTCACTTGCAGGTCCAGTGACCTTTAAAAACGCCAAAAAAGCCAAACGGATTGCGGTTGAATGTCCTATGGATCGTTTATTAACAGAAACCGATAGTCCTTATATGTGTCCAGAGCCCTATCGTGGTAAACAAAATGAACCGATGTATGTTGAATTTGTCACAAAAAAAATCTGTGAATTGAAAGATATTGATGAATCTTTACTAAGTTCACAGATTTCAAATAATTTTTTAAGTTTATTTGAGTAGAGTCTCATATTCCTTCGGTTTATTACCAATAATGATTTGATTCTCACTCACTACAATGGGACGTTTTACCAACATTCCATCCTGTGCTAATAATTCCACAAGCTGTTCTTCACTATAGCTTTGTCGTTTTTCCTTCACATTCCATTGACGATACAACTGACCACTGGTATTGAATAAGCCTGAAAGCTTGACACCACGTTTCAACCAAGTAAGGATTTCTTCCTTGCTTGGATTTTCTTTTGTGATATCACGATAAGTCGCATCAAGTCCTAAATCACACAAAGCCTGATAGGCCTTCTTACAGGTTGAACACTTTGGATAGCCAATGAATACAAGCTTAGTCATCGAATGCATGCGATAATGCCACAGATAAAGATGTGTTGTTTTCTACCGCACTAATTAAACGTGAAATTAATGGTGCAACCGATAAAACTTGCATTTCAGGGAATTCTTTTTTATGTTCAGTTTGATCAATTGTATTGGTACAAACAAATTCTTCTAAGCCAGTTTCACGTAAACGAGAAATTGCAGGTCCAGATAAGATAGCATGAGAACAAGTCACAAAAACCTTCTTAGCACCATGGTCTTTTAACATTTGAACACCACTGGCAATCGTTCCACCGGTATCAACCATATCATCAATAATAATGGCTGTCTTTCCTTTGACATCACCAATTAAATTCATCGCAACCGCTACGTTTGGTTTCGGACGACGTTTATCGATAATGGCAATTGGTGCATGAAGAACTTCGGCAAGCTTTCTTGCACGAACGGCTCCACCATGGTCTGGTGATACGACAACCAATTCTCCTAATCCTTCTTTATTATTAAAGTAATCTCCAATTAATGCGTTTGCAGCAATATCATCGGCTGGTACATCAAAGAAGCCTTGAATTTGGGTTGCATGCAAATCAATCGTAACCACTCGATCAGCTCCTGCTCTTTCTAAAAGAGAAGCAACTAATTTAGCTGTAATTGGTTGACGAGGTGCAGCCTTACGATCTTGACGTGCATATCCAAAATAAGGAACAATGACATTGATTGTTTCAGCACTGGCTCTTTTACATGCATCAATCGCAATCAATAATTCCATTAAGTTATCATTTACTGGGTCATTCGTACTTTGTACAAGATATACGTGTTTTCCACGAACGGATTCTTTTGGCGTAACCAAAATTTCCTTGTCCGCGAAGTGATTTAATTCAATTTTACCTAAAGGTAAATCCAATTCCTTACAAATGTCTGAAGCTAATTCTTTGCTAGATGATAAAGCGAATACAACTGTGTTTTCCATGAGTTTTCCTTCCTGTTTTTTTATTTATTTGGTATATTCAACAAAACTTCCAATCGAATTTTCTAATGTACAATCATGCACATAGGCCATCGGTCCAACTTCTGTGTTGGCTTGAATCTTTGCATCTTTTACGATGGTTCCTGGATACAATTCAACATGATCCTCAATAATTGATTGTCCTGTAATTTCAACATTTGGATGAATGATTACATCTTTTCCAATCTTCACATCTTTCCCAATAACGGTTCGTAAAGGGTCCACAATTTGAACACCTTCCTTCATCCAATGGGTATTGATATGATGACACATCCATACAAAAGCTTTATTTAATTCAACACAATCATTAATGCCCATAACCTCATCTCGATTCTCAATCACAAGTCCTTTGACCTTTTTATCTTGACTAGCTAGAATCGAAACCATATCTGTTAAATAATATTCATTCTGTGCATTATTGGTTTGTAGCTTATCTAAGTTTTCAAATAAATCTTTGTTTTTGAAGCAATACATTCCTGCATTAATTTCATTAATCATTAATTGTTGTTTCGT
Organism: Segatella copri; assembly: GCA_963654445.1. Classification (GTDB taxonomy): domain Bacteria; phylum Bacillota_I; class Bacilli_A; order Erysipelotrichales; family Erysipelotrichaceae; genus Absicoccus. The sequence continues at coordinate 14,283 of CAVKAP010000065.1, read as the reverse complement.
ACAATCCTTCGCCTCAACAATTGAAGTAACATCGCCATTTTCATTGCGAATAATTCGACCATACGCACCCGCATCCTCTAATTCAGCTGTTAATAATGTACAAGAAGCATCTTGATTCATTTGGAATAAACGTTCCAATGTTTCGGCTTGAATACATGGACCATCTCCATTAATAATCACGGTGTCTCCCTGTGCATCCTTCAATTGGCTACATTGCATAACGGCATGTCCTGTCCCCAATTGAGGTTGCTGTAAGGCAAATTCAACTTGGTCATGGAAAGCTTCTTTAATACTTTCAGCTTGATAACCAACGACCACTACAATTCGTTGAACATTTACGGCACGTAAAGCGTCAATAATATATGCTAACATTGGGCGGTCAATCAATCGATGCATCACCTTGGATTGCTCCGATTTCATACGTGTTCCTTTGCCAGCCGCCAATATTATGGCATTACGCATATCTTTTCACCTGACTTTCCGTACGGACATATCTTATCAAAAATTTAATATCATTTAAACAAACTTTTTACAAAAAAGAAAAGCCTTATAAAATAAGGCTTAATCTAAGGCATTTAATTGAGATTGTAAATCCGCGATTTGACGATTCAAATCATTCACTTTATTTTGTGCACTGCTTTGCGTACTTTGGGCATTTGTCAGCTGATTATTCAAAGAATTCAATTGTGAATTTAAATCACTTACTTTTGAATTATACGAGGCTACACCACTGTTATAATTGCTTTGCGCTTGCTCTAAGGCTTGTTCTAGCTCTTGTGTATCTTCGCCATCACCTGCATTATTCAAAGCACTTTGTGCCTGTGTTACTTTTGTTTTTAAAGCATTTAAGGTAGTTTCTTCACTTGAAATTTGGTTATTAATTGAGTCAATTTGCGATTGATAATCATTGACCTCATTCGTTGCTGAATCCAATTCACTTTGGGCACTGGCAAGCTGAGAATTTAATTTCGAAATTTGTGAACGTAATGAAGCTTTTTTCTCTGCATTTTTCACATTGCTGTTCTTCGATTTATTCGATTTCGTCTTTTTTGCTTTTGCTAAAGCATCTTCAAAGCTCGTTCCCGTTTTCTCTTTCATTTTTTGATTGATCTTCTGCTTTTGACTCCGACTGAGCTTATTGTAGATATTCTCATAGGTCGTAATATTTTCTTTATCACTATCCGATAAGGAATCATAGCCATCAATCCAAGAAGATAATCGTTCATAGTTGGAATCATTGACATCTTCCGTTTGATCATCTTGAACAACATTTGATGAAATGACACGGAATAGACCAAATCCCAAAATCACAACCAATAAAGCACCAATAACCATTAAGAGCTTTTTTTGTTGGTCCTTTGATAAATTCGACTTCTTTGTATTCGGCTTTGAAACAACCTTTCTTTCCAAAATTGGATTTTTTGCGGATTGTTCTAGAATTGTCTGCACTTGATTTTCATCTAAGACAATGGTTTTATTCGCATTCTTTTCGCTTTGTTTAATCTCATTGGGATTAAACACGGTTGTATGTGAAGATGGTGTTTTTGTTTGTTCTTTAATTTGATGAACGGGTACAACATTGGTATGTCCAATCTGATCCTTCACCATTTTTTCATCGACTGGTTTGATTGTGCGTGTTTCCCCATTTAACACATCATCAACCGTAGCTTCACTAAGCTTTGAATCCACCTTTGGCATCGCAATTGTCCCTTGTTCACTTGGAAGCGTACTTGGCTTGATTGCTGGCTTTACCTTCTCTTTATTCACTCGTTTTAAACGATCCTTTTGACTTTTTTTCGCTTTAAAGGCATCCATTTTCCGCTCTAAGGTATCATCATTTTCAATCGAGTCTAATAGGCTTGATATTTCATCATATTCTTTTGAATTTTTGCTCATTTTTTCTATCCTCTAAAAAAATTTTACCAAAATGTTTCTTTTTTTACCATAGCTCTAAAAAAGGGCTGGCTCAATTATATGCCAAAACCCTTTTTTTGCAAGCAATAATTATCTCATAGAAGTTCAATTCCATGGCTAGTTCCAATTCGATTGGCACCTGCCTGAATCATTTCATCCATTTCTTCTGCTGTACGTACACCACCAGCTGCTTTAATGAAGCATTGATCTCCAACTACTTCCTTCATGACCTGTACTACGTGTAAATTTGCACCAGCTTGATTAAAGCCTGTCGATGTTTTCACAAAATCAGCTTTGGCTTCCATACAAATTTCACAAGCCTTTTTAATTTCTTCATCACTTAATAAACAGGTCTCTAAGATTACCTTTACAATCTTATCACCGGATGCATTCACAACCGCTTGAATATCTTCTAGAACAGCTTGATAATGTTTCCCCTTTAATTGGCCAATATTTAGAACCATATCCACTTCATCGGCTCCATTTTGAATCGCTTCTTTGCATTCATAAGCCTTTACTTGAGATGTAGTAGCACCTAATGGAAAACCTATGACGCAACAAACCTTCACATCACTTTCTTTTAATTGATTCGCACAATAAGAAACCCAATATGGATTCACACAAACACTCGCAAAATCATAATGCAGAGCTTCTTGACATAATTTCTGAATATCCTCTTGTTTGGCTTCTGGCTTTAATAACGTATGATCAATATATTTACTTCTTTTCATAAACGACCTCTCTTAAATCTAAAATACACAATCGATAAGAGAAGGTCGAGTCCATCTTCTTTCATTTTCTTCTACAAAACTTATTTCCAAGGATGCTTCCTACTTTTGATTTGATCCTTTTGATGTCTTTCAATCCATTTCGGATGCGCACTTAGTACAAAGATAACCTTTGGATTCAATAAATCAGAGGCAGCCTTTAAGCTTGCTCCTGTTGTACACATATCATCCACCAAACAGATTGTTTTTTTATTTAAGGGGTATTGCTCCTTCTTTTTAAGAATCGTTGAAATTTGATTTCTTTTTTCTTCGATTAATTTATTTTGTTTCCAATTCTCACTTTTATAAAGAGGGGAATAAAAGGGAATGGATTGAACTTCAAACAATTGTTTTAAAGGCTCAAAGCCTCGTTCCATACGTTTTTGTTCTGAGCTACATAAGCCACAAACACAATATTTATAAAAGAAAGGAAGGTATACATCTTTTAAGAAGACAGGTGCTAAAGCTATATCCCTTTGTTCTTTATAACGAAACCAAAGACGTTCTAAAAATTCATTGTATTCATAATAGACATACCATTTCTTTTGATTGATCCAATAACTAGTTTTATGAGGTTTAAATTGTTTCTGACAATTAAGACAGATACAATCTTCCATACAAATTTGGGCAAAAGAATCAAGCTCTTCTCCACAAATCAAACAGACTGGTTCATTTGTTTCAATTGCTCGATGCATTCGCGAATGGATGAATTGATTGAGGTGCATAAACAGATTCCTTCTCCTGTTGGATCCTTAAAGGAGCGTCCAACACGTCCAAAAATTTGAATTAAGCTTGCGGTTGTAAAAACAAGATGATCCGCTTCAAAAACGATGACTTGTACACTTGGTACCGTAATTCCTCTTTCTAAAAGCGTCGTTGTTACTAAAATATGAAATTCTTTTCGATGAAAGGAAGCCATAATTTCATCTTTATTTTTACTGGATGAATGAATATATTGACTCTTATAAATAAAAGAAAGAAGCTTACTGATCATTTGAGCACTTTGTTTTTTAGGAACAAATAATAAAATCTGTTTCTCCTTCCATTTTTGACAATAATAGAGAACCCATAAGAATTGATAAAAAACAGAGGCTTGTTTCACCTTAGGAATAATTAAAGGATGGCCATGGGGTCTTTTAAAAAGGGTAACCATTTCCATTCGACCTTCTTTGATTTCCTCTAAGCTTTTTTGATCAGGGGTTGCACTTAAATAAAGAAATTGTCCGATACAAGCTTTTTTCGCAATTTCTTCAAGTAATAGATTATTTACATAAGGAAAGGCATCCACCTCATCCATTATTAATAAATCAAAACTTTTGGGATAACGATACAATTGATGATCTGTACAGACAATGATATCTCCATCAACAATCGAAGTATAATCCTGAGCTACCGCAATGACCTTTAAGGAAGGAAAAGCCTTTTGAAGTCGCTCTTTAATTTCTAAAACAACCTGTCTTCTTGAAATCGCAAAAGCAACCTTTTTTCCCTGTGATAAATAATACGAGATACTTTCAAAGGTGATTTCGGTTTTTCCTGCGCCAGTTGCCGCATAGACAAAAACATCCTTTCCTTTTTTTAAATAATCTAAAACATCCGAGGAGGCCTTCTTTTGTGCTTCCGTTAATTCATAATCCAAGATGAAGCCTTTTTTATAAACTTTATGATTGAGCTGTGGTACCTTAGGCTCTAAACCTAGATCCAAACGACTAAATTGAATACATTTTCGACAATAAAAAACACCATGATCTTTATAAAAATAACGTGGATCTTCATTTCCACAACGACAACATCTCATATATACATATACGTTTTTTCCATCAAGAATGGACAAAAAAATCTCACCGAAGTGAGATTAAAAAAGCTTTGCAGCTTTGATGCGTTGACACGCTTCCTTTAGAACCGGTCCATCTTGTACTAAAGCCATACGAACATAACGTTTTCCACTTTCTCCAAAGGATTGACCAGGTGTAAAAATAACGCCTGTTTTTTCTAAAACATCTAGTACAAAGGTTTTTGAATCGGTATAAGAATCTGGAATACGTGCCCATACAAACATCGTTGCAGGACTTAACGGTACATCCCATCCTGCTTCTTTTAGACCAGTCACTAATATATCTCGATGCTCTTGATACATTTGACGTGTCGCTTCAATACTAGAGCCTCCATGGGTTAAAGCCTCAATACCGGCATATTGAACTGGTAGAAAAATACCATAATCCATATTGGATTTTAATATGCGGAATTGTTCAATTACTTCTTTATTTCCAACACATACACCTAAACGAGCGCCTGCCATTCCATAGGTTTTTGAAAAAGAATTGACTTCAACACCAATTTCTTTAGCTCCTGGAAAGGATAAAAAGCTTTTTCCAACGTGTCCATCAAAAACCAATTCACTATAGGCATTATCATGTACAACTAGGATTTCATATTTCTTGGCAAAGGCAATTAATTCTTCATAAAAGGAATCGGGTGCTGTTGCACAGGTTGGATTGTTTGGATAAGAAACAATCATCATTTTCGCCTGTTTCGCAAGCTCTTCATCAATATCCGATAATTGAATCAAATAATTGTTTTCTTCCTTCATCGGCATATAAATGACTTCAGCGCCTGCTAAATGTGGTCCATCCTCAAAGATCGGATAATGAGGATCTGGAATTAAAACCTTATCCTTTGGATCACATAAAACCATTGGTAAATTACATAAGGCTTCTTGACTTCCTTGTAAACAAATAATTTCTTCCTTCTCTAAATCGACCGCATAACGATTTTTATACCAAGCTTGAATGGCTTCTTTTAGCGAATCCAATTCATTAATGGCATATTTATAATTATCTGGATCCATTACCGCATCCTTCATGACATCCATAATCGAGCTATCTGGAAAGATTTTTGGCGAACCAATAGATAAATCAATCGTTTCCTTTCCTGTTCGTTTTGTATATTCTATTTTTCTTTCTTTTAATTCAGTAAAAACTGACGAATGAAAGGTTTTTAACCGTTTGGCAAATTGCATATCATCACCTGCTTTCTCACCTATTCTAACACAAAAAAACGACACCGAAGTGCCGTTCTCTAAAAGCTTATTTTAAACCATATTTCTTGTTAAACTTCTCAATACGTCCTTGAGCAGCTGCGAAACGTTGACGTCCAGTATAGAATGGATGGCAATTACTGCAAGTATCTACACGTAATGCATCTCCTTTTACGGTTGAACCAGTTTCGAATTCAGCACCACAAGATGTACAAATACATTTAACTTTGTGATAATTTGGATGAATTCCTTGTTTCATTTGATTGTCCTCCTTCCGCCTTAAATCCAATGTGGATTCAAAGTAAGTGCAGACAGATTATATCAATCTCATTTGGAATGCGCAAGTTATTTCAAGAAAATTTTCTTACTTTTCCATTTCTTTGATTTTATTCACTGTCTCTTTAATCTGTTGTTCATGTGAGATAGCCCGTTTTCCATCCCCTGCTTGTTTTCCATAGGTGGCAAAGCCTGAATGATTGCCTCCAGAAATCACATAGACTTCACTCTCTTTTGGCAAATTCTTTTGATTCTCTTTAAAGCGTTCCTTATTCATTACATGATCTTTACTTCCGTAAATCGTTAAAACAATGATTTTTTTATTGCTTAAATCTGCTGTAGAATATGCAGCTAATAAAATCAAACCATTAAATGTATGGGGATTTTTTGATGCAAAGCTTGCAGCCATACTTCCACCTAAGGAATGACCACCAATGTACCAATTTTCATAGGAATAAGCATTTAATACTTCTTGTCCTTTATTTGGATTGAGCACAGCTAAATTGGCCGGCATATGCACCAAGAAACAATCCATCCCATTGGCTGCAATCTCTTTTAATAATCTTGCATACGCGATATCCTCAACCTTACCACCAGGATAAAAAATAAGTGCATCCTCTTGAGCTGGTCCATCAAAAAAATAGCCAAATTCGGTTTTGGTAATAGATACATCCTTCATATTTTCAAGTGCAGTCGAATCGATATTGTGAGAATAATTTGAAACATAAATTCCACTTACAGCACATAAGACACAAAGAAGAATCAAGATTCCCTTTCCTAATTTTTTCATAACAAGTCATCTCCTACATTATTAAGTATACGAAAATATAGATAAAAGCGTTATACTATTTCTATGAATAAAGTACATGGACATTTAAAAACCATCACAAAGCATAAATTGAAGGTCATGCACCTTTGTTTCCGCTGTCACTTATATAAACAGGGCTTTTTACATGATTTAAGTAAATATTCCTATGTCGAATTAAAAACAGGCTTTCATTATTACCAAGGCTTTCGATCACCGATTGATGCTGAAAAGGAAGAAAAGGGCTATTCTCTTGGTTGGTTACATCATAAAGGAAGAAACAAGCATCATTGGGAATATTGGTTGGATTTTGGAAAAGATGGAATCTATGCCTGTAAAATGCCCATGAACTATGTTTTAGAAATGTTCTGTGATCGAGTGGCTGCTAGTATGATTTATCAAGGAGAGAATTATACTGATTCTTCTGCCTTCGATTATTACATTGCCGGAAGAAATCATATTTTAATTCATAAACAAACCGATGCTCTTATTTATCATTTACTTGAGCATCTATCAAAGCATGGTTTAGATCAAACCATTCAATATATTCTTTATCATAAAAAAACAGGATTTCCGATACAGGGTTATGAAAAGGACGCTTAATGGCGTCCTTTATTTTTTTATTCTACAGTAACAGATTTAGCTAAGTTACGTGGTTTATCTACATCGCGTCCTTTATGAACAGCTGCATAATATGCAAACAATTGTAACAAGACAGTAACTGGAATACTTGCTAAAATTGGATGAATATCTGGAATACGAATTACATTTTTAAAACCTTTGGCTTCTTGATCTTGAGTCGTAATCAAAATGACATTGGCTCCACGGGCTACCGTTTCTTCAATATTTGAAATAGTTTTTGCGGCAACACTTGGTTCAGTTGCTAAAGCTACGACAACTGTATCCTTTTCAATTAAGGCAATGGAACCATGTTTTAATTCACCAGCTAAATAAGCATCGGCATGAACATAAGAAATTTCTTTTAATTTCAATGCTCCTTCAACAACACCTACATAATCCATTTGACGTCCAATAAAATAAGCATCGTATTGGTCATCTAAGAAATGAGCATATTTATCCATCAAAGGTGCTTTTTCTAACATTTCTTTTACGATTTCTGGCATACGTTGTAAATCGGCTAAAATTTGTTTGCCATCTTCAATCGTTCTTCCTTCTTTTGAAGCCAATTCAAAAACCATTAAAGTTAATAAAACCAATTGGGTTGTGAAGGCTTTTGTTGAAGCAACCGCAATTTCAGGACCAGCAGAAGTATATAAGGTTTCATCCGCATAACGTGAAATACTTGATCCCAATACATTGGTTACGGCAATACATTGTGCACCTTTTTCCTTTGACATTTTTAAGGCAGCTAAGGTATCCGCTGTTTCTCCCGATTGTGTCACAAATACACAAAGCGTATTTTCATCTACTGGATAATTTCCATAACGGAATTCACTAGCAGCCACACAGGTAACAATACGACCTAACCATTTTTGTACCAAGGCTTGTGCATATAAACAAGCATGATAAGCAGTTCCACATGCAACAAAATGCACATATCGAATTTTATTCATATCGATATTGTCTAATTGAGGTAAATGAATTTTTCCATTTTCAATGGTTCCACGCATTGTTTCTTTAATCGCAACGGGTTGTTCATAGATTTCTTTTTCCATAAACGTAGTATAACCACCCTTTTGTGCTGCATTCATATCATAAGGAATATGCGTAATCTTAGTTTCTAATTGATTTCCTTCAAAATCAAAGACATCAATTTCATCCTTTGTAAGTTTAGCCATTTGACCATCTTCAAGAATCACAACATCCTTTGTGTATTCTAAGATTGCCGGAATATCACTAGCACAATAGGATCCTTCTTTACTATGTCCAATAACCATAGGACTCGCATCCTTTGCGACATATAATTCATCTGGATGATCCGTTGTAACAACACAAATCGCATAAGATCCTTCTAAATATTGAACCGTCTTTTGAATCGCATCCATCATATTTCCTTCATAGAAATGATCCAACAAGTGAACAATGACTTCGCTATCGGTATCGGATTGGAATTCATAACCTAATCCAATTAATTTTTCTTTGATACTTTGATAGTTTTCAATGATTCCATTATGAACAATAGAAATTGTATCATCGGCATTGGTATGCGGATGAGAGTTCAATTGACTAGGAACCCCATGTGTAGCCCAACGAGTATGCCCAATCCCCGTTGTTTGTTTAAAGGATGGAACATCCATCGATGCTTCTAAATCGGCTAAACGTCCTTTTCTTTTTTGGGTTAATAATTCATCCGCAGTTACTAAAGTAACACCAGCTGAATCATAACCACGATACTCTAAAGACTCTAAGCCTTTCAACAAAATGGGTAAAGCCGCAACTTCCCCTACAAAACCTGTAATTCCACACATAAAAAAATATCCTCCTTTGTGCTTCTTTTTTTCATGGAGGATACCCTAGGGAATTTGTTCAAATCTCACGACTTGTTTTTGCCCCTATTTTAGGTTGTATCAACCTTCAGACCACCCGCCGAATTTTCGATAAGCCTGATCCTCGTCAACTATATAAATGAATATAGTTCTGGCGCTATTTTTTTAATTCTTCTCCATGACCACTAAATTATACTCTATTTTTACAAATTGTGTTGTTTTAATCCACAAATTTGTCACTTGCCACAAAAAAAGAGAATAGCTTTTACACTATTCTCTTCGATTGATTATGGAATTAATCTTCTTTTTTCTTTTTAAGAAGAAGTCCAATTGCACTTAGAGATGCAACACTTAACGTTGTCATTTCAGATAATCCAGTCCATGTACCTGTCTTTGTACCTTCGGTTTTTTCCGTTGTATTTCCAGGCTTCGTACTCTTATCATCCTTCATGATGACGCTATCCACTGTTTTACCATCAACTGTAATGATTCCATTTTCATCAATTGTAAAGGTAATTGGTTTGGCAATCTCATAATCCTTTGGTGCACTAAGCTCAGTCAATGTATACGTTCCAGCCGAAAGAACTGTCGTATGCACTTTCTTCGTTGAAGTCCAAGTATCAATTACTTTACCATTCTTATCCGTAATTTGAAGCTTCGCACCCTCTAATTCTTTATTATTGGCTGCATCCACCTTGCTGACCTTAACTAAACGTGAATATTCATTCGTAATTTCAACACTAGAAGTTTCACCCTTCTTAACGGTTGTCTTACCATCTTTGATGCTGTAAGTTGTATTGACTTTATATCCATCAATTTCAGCCTTACTTTCAGTAACGGTATATTCACCAGTTGGCAAGTTATCTAAAGTATAAGAATATTGTCCATCTTCACCCTTTGTTAATTCAGAGAATTTAACAACTTGACTGAAATCTTCAGGTCCAGTAACAGTAAAGGTAATATTTTGAGCTGCTTCTTCACTTACACCATTGATTGTCTTTGTGAATGTTAAACTTCCATGATCACGACTATAATCGTTTGTGATGTCAACAATTGAATTCGCATCCTTGCTAACTGTTGTCTTACCATCTTGAACACTGTAGTTTGTCGTTACAGTATAACCTTCGACTTCAGCATTCTTTTCACTTACTGTGTATTCACCCGTTGGCAAATTATTAATTGTGTAAGAATACTTACCATCTTCACCCTTAGTCAATTCAGAGAATTTAACTTCCTTGCTGTAATCTTCAGGTCCAGTAACAGTGAAGACAATATTCTGAGCAGCTTCTTCACTTAAACCATTGATTGTCTTTGTGAAAGTTAAGCTTCCCTTATGATGCTCATACGTATTCGTGATATTAATTTTTGCTACTTGATCCGTTTTAACCGTCGTTGTATTACCTGTAACATCATAGCTTGTTGTTACTTCGTAATCTTGTACGTCTGCATTTGTTTCAGTTACTGTATATTTACCAACTGGAAGATTATCGATGGTCATAGAATATTTTCCATCTTTATCCTTTGTCATTTGGTTTAATGTAACAGTTTTACTATAATCTGTTCCAATTGCTGTCTTTCCAGTTATTGTGAAGGTAATCTTCTTTTCAATATCTTCTGTAATATCGTTCAAACCTTTGATTGTCTTAGTAAAGGTTAATTTTCCAAGCTTTTTCTTATTTCCAATCGAGAATTGATAACTTAAATTCGTATTATCAATTTGCGTTACAGTGTATTGCTTATCCTTGCCAGAAACAACACTTGGTAATGTTTCTTCTTTATTACTTTCTTCAAAGCCAAAGTATTCTACATAACCTTTTTTATAACCCTTTGGTGCCTTTGTTTCTTCAAGCTTATAGACTTTATTTCGTTTTAATTTTCCAAAAGAAAGATTTCCATTAGCATCTGTAGTCTGTGAACCCACTTCTTTTTGACTTGTTACAGCACCAGTATCAGAAACAGTGCATTCATACAAAGTAAAGCTTGCTCCTTCTAGGCTTGTATTGTCGTCCTCATCATATTTATTAAGATCAACGGATACATACTTTGAATCCGATTCTGCTTTACTCTTTAATACTTTGCAGTCTAAAGATGTACTCTTCTTAACGATTTCATCACTTGATCCTTTTAATACAACATTATTAAATGCATTCTCAGCATCTAATCGAATCGATTGATTCCAATCTAGATTTACTTTCGCTGTATAAGTAATTGTATGGGCTTTTGCATCGGAAACATTGATTGTAAGCTGATGTGTTTCTGCATCATAAGAAACACTGTCTCCTGCATCCTCACCATCGATTTTCATACTTCCATTTTGATAATCTAAGGCTGAACCCATGGAATCAACAAGGGTTAAATTCGAACCACCGTTTAATTGTAGTTCATCCTTATTAACAGTAATTGTATAGTTTACAAAAGGTGCTGTTTCCTTTGTATATTCAGCTTTCTTATCTAAGACATTATCTTTTGTGAATCTTTTTGTATCTGAAGCCCGAACTGGATTGTCTGTCGTTCCATTCACAGTAATTCGTGCCTCATTTGTATAGCTTAAGGTACCAAGGGCTTTCATGATATCTTTAATGTCTGTTTCATAATCAATGTATATGCTGTTTCCTTTTTTCACATAGTCTAAGGCATCTCCCTTTAACGTAAAGATAACTTGTTGACCAGAAACACTTACATCAATATCACTCGAATAATTCTTTGAATCCGATCTACCATAGGCTGTCATTGAATCTTCAACATAGACCATATTGTTTGGAACACGGTCAGTAACTTGTACAAATTGTGCATTATCTGTAATATTCGAAATCTGTAATCGCCATGTTGTACGTGTTTTAGAAGATACGGATTTATGTACGATACTCTTTGATAAACGCGATTTTCCTTGATAATTATAGGTTGCATTCGCTTTTATATCTTCATATCCAGTATTTACAAAACTAATATTATTCACAAAGCTATCTGATTTATTGACATAATCACTTTCAATTTCGGTTTTATAGGTAAATATATAATCCCCTTCAAAGCCTTTTGGAATATTATTAAAGCTAAAATATTTGAAATTATTGTTTTCCCTCGATGTATTATAAGGTGCAACTGGTCCAGATACTTCTGGATTGATATCTCCTTGAAGTAGTTTTAAACTATTTTCTACATACGTCATATGATCTGGGAATTTATCATAAAGAGCATAGTCATAATCATAAGCTCTTTTTGGGAAATGAACCGTTACCTTCCATTCAACCTCTTTACTTGTCGGATCGTAGGTCATACATTCTTTTTTAATTGTAGGAATCGTATCAATTCCAACTGGATCTATGCTTTTTTCACCAGTGACTGGAGTAGAAATAAAAGGAAGCTCAGCTGTTACCTTATTACTTATTCTATAGCTCGGATCATGCACAGTGGTATATTTGATGTAATAAGTGCCAGTTGATCCTTTTTCGAACGTATATCCCCCTTCTTTAAACTTTTCAGCTGTTAAGCCTGGAATATTTGTTTCAAAGAATTCATCTAAATAATACCATTTTATGTCCGGATTCTTACCACTTAATCCTGGGACCTTTTCTTCTGTAATCACATCTTTTCCTAATTTAGTTCCACCTAAATCAAGGGTTCCATCCCCAATTGTAATGGTCCAATTGTAACAATTATAATTTGTACGCTCAACGTCTTTGTTCAATATTTTAATTGGCGTAAATTCGGTTGTAGTTGTCTTTTGATCATTTTTCCCCTGATCTGAGCTTACGTTTACTGTATTTTTCAAAAAAATAGGATTTCCCTTAGATGTATTACTCATCTGACAATAGGAATATAGTCGAGCTGTATATTCTGCATAAATTGTTTCACCATCCTCCATTTCAGGAATTGTATAAGTGAATTTGTCATTTGAAACACTACCTGTAGCTTCTACTTTTGTTCCATCTGCTTTGGTGAATGTGACCTCTTTCATATCACTATATGTCATATAGCCACTTAATCTATCTTCTACTTGAATATTGCTTTGTTTACCCGTTGCCGTAATCGCAATTTGATATTTAATGACATACTTACCTTCTTCATCTTGATAAGGCTCATGTGCCACTTTCTTTTCAACGGTTAATGCTTTATTCGCATCCGATTTTTCCATATCAATAGGGAAAGTAACCGATTTCGGGAATTCAAAGTCATGTTTTCCACCATTTCCATTATTTGTGATTTCATCGGTTAAGGAACCACTCAAAGAAATAGATCCACTACGATTTGAACCTTCAATAAAATCCTTATCCGTATAAGTAATTGTGATTATTCTTCCTGCTACGGTATATGTTCCTACCGCTGTACCTGCATTATTTAATACATTTCCACTTTCATTAATATCGATACCTTCTGGTAAGGTATAGGTTATTTTATCGCCTTCTACATAAGGTGCCTTTGAACTATCTGTAAAATGCCATGCCAATTCAAGATCAACCGCATCGCCATATTTTACCTTTGTCTCCTTACCAGCTTCTAGTTGTGTTCCATTGACTTTCATTGAAACGGAATCAATCTGTTCAAGCTCATAAGTGCCTGGCTTCTTTTCATCCTCTTTTGTTTCTTCTTGTTCAGTTGCTTCATTGACTGTTTGTGTTTCTTGTTGCTGCTGCACAGTATTATCTTGTACATCATTGTTTACAACATTTTGATCCGTCGTATCTGTTTTTTGATCATTTGTTGTTTCTTCCTGTACTTCACTTTGGGTCGGTTCGCTTGTCGTCGTATCCTGAGCATATAAGCTTGTCGAGGACTGAGTAAACACGGACATCACCATTAAGAAGGACAAGAAATAAGATAGAAATTTCTTTTTCATGATTTCTCTTCTCAATCCAACCTAAACAAATAAATCCTAGCATACGTAGGATTTATCAAGTGAACGAATAAATATTCGTCCATTATGGATTTGATTCTCCTCTCTCTAATGGACATTTTATCACAAAAAAGCAAGGGACATTTCAATCCAATGTCATTAAGTTAAGAAAATAAAGGACTCAAGGGTCTTATCTAGAAATAGAT
>CAVKAP010000064.1:0-12338 GCA_963654445.1 Segatella copri | reverse complement strand
CGCGAGCTGGGTTCAGAACGTCGTGAGACAGTTCGGTCCCTATCTGTTGTGGGCGTTGGAGATTTGAGGAGAGCTGTCCTTAGTACGAGAGGACCGGGATGGACCTACCACTGGTGCACCAGTTGTTCCGCCAGGGGCATAGCTGGGTAGCTAAGTAGGGAAAGGATAAGCGCTGAAAGCATCTAAGCACGAAACCTACTCCAAGATGAGATCTCCCAACAAGTAAGACCCCTTAAAGACGATAAGGTAGATAGGCCAGAGATGGAAGTACAGAGATGTATGGAGTTGACTGGTACTAATCGGTCGAGGACTTAATCATGAGTCGAGTAAGCGTTGTTCGATTTTGAAGGATCGACCTTCGAGATCCGGTGGCGATAGCGGAGTGGACACACCTGTTCCCATCCCGAACACAGAAGTTAAGCACTCCAACGGCGACAATAGTTGGGCCTGCCCCTGCGAAGATAGCAAGCTGCCGGGTCATTCAGACTGATCTTTGATCGGTCTTTTTTTTATGAAATTTTTAAGAAAATAAGGTAAAATACTGTTGTTGATGGAAATAGAAAGAGGTTGAATACTTATGCGAATGAGGAAGGCATTTGAAGCGTATTTTGATGATTACGATTTCGTTAACATTTATATGTCTAAGAATTTTTTCAATGGACAAAGTAATTCTTTTCACTTAAAAGATACCCGAAATCGTATCATCCCCCTAACGATTGTTTCGATGTGTGAGCTCTATAATGGCTATATGCATTATGAATGCAAATTAAATGGAATGATTCAAGTTGGGGAAGAATATTCTTTATTTGAGGAGCATTGTCAACAAACAATATGTCAATATTCTCATATTGTTAAAACAAGTCGATTTAATAATGAATTTGTTTATACGAAGGATGATTTAGGCATTAACTATTCAAAAGATAAAACAACATTTAAATTATGGGCTCCAACAGCGCATTCTATTATTTTGTGTCTTACACATTGTCAAAAACAATATAAATTTGATATGAAAAAAGATGCAAATGGTGTTTTTTCTTATTGTTACCAAGAAGATTGCTTGCACGATCCTTATTATTTTCTTGTTCGTGTAAATGGCAAGTGGAATCAAACGATTGATCCATATAGCTGGTTTTCTGGTCCAAATTCCTCTTATTCTGTAGTTGAGAGCATGGATTTGTTAAATCTACCAAAGAAAATTTCGTGTTCAAAGATGAACAGCAATTGTGATGCGATTATTTATGAATCGAGCATTCGTGATATGACCTCAATGCCTGATTTGGATTTAAAATATGCTAAAAAGTTTGCTGGCTTTTATGAAGAAAACGAGTCAAGCCGTAAGAAAGAATATGGATTTTCCTATTTAAAAACTTTAGGTATTACGCATGTTCAGCTGATGCCAGTCTTTGATTTTGGTAGCGTTGATGAGACCTTCCCTAATATTTACTATAATTGGGGTTATGATCCGGTTTCTTATCGTGCCTTAGAGGGAAGCTATGCACGAGATCCAAAGGATGCCAAACAAAGAGTCCTTGATTTTGCCCATTTGGTTCAATATTGTCATCAAGCAAATATTCGTGTGAACTTGGATTTGGTTTTTAATCATGTGTATAATCGCGAAAATTTTGTCCTTGAAAAGTTGGTTCCGAATTATTATTTCTTAATGAACCAACAAGGCGAGTTTTCCAATGGAAGCTATTGTGGAAATGACATTGATTCCCAGCCTCCTATGTCTCGTAAGTATTTAGTTGATACCTGCAAGAAAATTGTTGAATACTACGATGTTGATGGATTCCGTTTTGATTTAATGGGTATTTTAGATATTAACGTTATGAATGAAATTGCGAGTACCTGTAAAAAGATCAAACCAGATTTTATGATTTATGGAGAAGGTTGGAATATGCCAAGCTTTGTACCAGAAGAACTACGTGCTTCTCAAAACAATCAAGCAAAAATGCCATACATTGGACATTTTTCAGACGGCTTCCGTAATACCGTGCGTGGATCAAATTCGTCTTTAGATCAAAAGGGCTTTGCCTCTGGTGATTGTTCTTTTATCTATTCGATGATGGATCGTATGAGTGCAAGTGGGAACTCGTATAATTCGCCTGAAAAGGTCATCAATTATGTAGAATGTCATGATAATCATACCCTATGGGATAAAAATCATTTCTGTTGTCATGATGAAAACCATGAAATTCGTGCAAAAAGACAAATTCTTGCCACTGCCATGGTTTTGCTAGCACAAGGTGTTCCTTTTATCCACGCTGGTCAAGAGTTTGGAAGAACGAAACAAAATTTAGGAAATACCTATAATAGCTCAGATAGTATTAACCAATTAAGCTACGCAAGAAAAGATGCATTTTCTGATATGGTAGAACAAGTCAAAACTTTGATTCAAATACGAAAGGACCATCCTTGTTTCCATTTGTCTACGACGACAAAAACGAGAGATCAAGTTGAGTTTGAAACAATTGAGGACTGTGTTCTTGTTTATCGCTGTTATGAACAAGACGATTCAACAATTTCATTCTTTAATCCAACCTCACGATATTTTCAATATTATTTAAATTCAAGGGTTGAAGTTTTATTTGATAATGGCAATAGTAATGAAAAGAATGTAGAGCATATTGAGATTGCTCCATATAGTGTTGTCGTGGCACAGTATATGGAAAAAGGTTGAAATGACGATTTAAATTTCATATAATTCTTTTAAAAATGATGAGAAGGAGATACTATGGCAAAATTTTTCAAAGAACCATCACGTACATTTAACGAATATTTACTCGTTCCTGGATATACTGCAGAAGATTGCACACCGGATCGAGTGAGTTTAAAAACACCTTTGGTTAAATATAAAAAAGGGGAAGAGCCTGCTTTGTCAATGAATATTCCAATGGTTTCGGCTGTTATGCAAGCGGTCAGTGGAGAAAAATTGGCATGTGCCTTAGCACGTGAAGGTGGAATCAGTTTTATCTATGGTTCGCAAACCATCGAATCCCAAGCGCAAATGGTAAGAAATGTAAAAGCTACAAAAGCTGGTTTTGTAGGAAGTGATTCAAATGTTTCACCCGAATCAACTTTAGCTGATGTTCTTGCACTAAAAGCAGAAACAGGACATGCGACTATGGCTGTTACTGAAAATGGAAAAGCAAATGGTAAGCTTCTTGGAATCGTAACAAGTCGTGATTATCGTGTAAGTCGTATGGATCCAAGCGAAAAAGTAAAGAATTTTATGACACCTTTTGATAAATTAATTGTCGGTCATAAAGACATTACTTTATCGGAAGCTAACAATTTAATTTGGGATCATAAATTAAATCAATTGCCAATCGTTGATGATGATCAAAAATTGATTGCTTTTGTATTCCGAAAAGATTATGAAAGCCATAAGGATCATCCTCATGAATTATTAGATAGTCAAAAACGTTATATCGTTGGTGCGGGGGTTAATACACGTGATTATGAAAAACGTATTCCTGCATTAATTGAAGCAGGTGTTGATGTTCTTTGTATTGATTCAAGTGAAGGCTTTTCAGCATGGCAAGCCAATACCATCAAATGGGTAAGAGATCACTATGGTGATTCAGTAAAGATTGGTGCTGGAAATGTCGTTGATGAAGAAGGTTTCCGTTTCTTAGCTGATGCTGGAGCAGACTTTATTAAAATTGGAATCGGTGGTGGTTCTATTTGTATTACACGTGAACAAAAAGGAATTGGACGTGGACAAGCTACTGCTACTCTTGATGTAGCTCAAGCACGTGATAAATATTTTGAAGAAACCGGTGTTTATATTCCAATTTGTAGTGATGGTGGTATTGTTCATGATTACCATATTACTTTAGCTTTAGCCTTTGGTGCAGATTTTGTCATGTTAGGTCGTTATTTTGCACGTTTTGATGAAGCTCCAAATAAACTAGTAACCGTTAATGGAAACTATATGAAAGAATATTGGGGCGAAGGAAGTGCCCGTGCAAGAAACTGGCAACGTTATGATATGGGTGGAAGCAATAAAATGGCCTTTGTAGAAGGAGTTGACTCTTATATTCCTTATGCAGGCTCTTTACAAGATAATGTTCAATTGACTTTATCGAAGGTAAGCCACACCATGTGTAACTGTGGATGTTTGACCATCCCTGAGCTTCAAAAGAATGCGAAGGTTACATTAGTATCAAGTACAAGTATTGTTGAAGGTGGAGCGCATGATGTTGTTGTGCGTGATGAACATTTTGATGCAAAAAGTAAATAATCGAAATTGAGAATCTACGGATTCTCTTTTTTTTGATAGCTCATGTTATAATGGTCCCATGGATAAACAAACGGATTTTTTAATGAACATTAGTGTTTTATATCGAAGCACCCAAAAATATTATGATCGAATGCTTCAAAGCATTAATATTACTTATGCTCAGCTTCCTATTTTAATCATGATTTTTGAACAGGAAGGGATCTCCATGCGAGAAATTGCCCAATCTGGATTTTATGATAAGGGAACGATTTCAAAAAATGTAAAACACTTAGAACAACAAGGCTATATTCATATTTATACATCGAAACAGGATAAGCGAAATAAAGAATTATATACCAGTGATTTGGCTAAACAAAATATGTCAACGATTTATTCTATTCGAAGAAATTGGTGGCAGCATTTAATTCAACACATTGATGAATCAGACTTTACCCAATTTATCGGAAGCTATGATCTACTTGCTAAAAATGCTCGACAATATGAGGATGCAAGTGATTCTCAAATTCATTTTTTTCAATGGAAAAAAATATCACTGAATGCCTATCCAAATAAAATTTCCACGGTTTTATATATGGCAGGGAATAATTTTCGATCGCCTTTTGATTGTCATCCAGAACTTTTGTTTATTAAAGAAGACTTAAAAGAGATTCCTTTAGAAGAAATTGAATCGTATTTGAGCAATCGAAGAAATCAGATTCAAGCACTATCGATTGAAGGTGGAGAACCGTTAATGAATCCAAATCTAGCCTCTTTTTTACAATTTACTAAAAAATTAGGCTACTTAAATAAAATAAAAACCAATGGGACCTATCCTGATTTAATGATTGAATGGATTGAAAAAAAATACTTAGATTTTATTGATTTGAAAATTATGAACAGTCCAAATCAATATGCGAAATCCATTGGGATGGAAAAGTTTTCTATCTCTTCCATTGATCGAAGCCTTGAATACTTAAAGAAGGGCTCTATTGATTATCAATGCTCCATTTATTTAGTAAAAGAATATCACAATATTCGTTCTGTTGAAGCTATCGCAAAGTGGTTATCTGGCGTTAAAAAGCTTGTTGTTTATACAAATATAGAAGCTTGTAATACAGTACAAAAGCATTTACATAACGTTGATTTACAAATGCGCTATGATATGATTCAAATCTTAAAAGCGACCTGTGAAAATGTAGAAGTGAGAGAATAAATATGTTAAAAGTTATAAAAAGAGATGGGACCATCGTCGATTTTAATTTAAGAAAAATTTCAGAAGCCATTATTAAAGCTTTTCGTTCCTTAAATAAAGAATACAGTCAAGATATTATTGATTTATTAAGCTTACGTGTTTCTTCTCAATTTTCTTCTAAAATCAACGATCATAAAATTCAGGTTGAAGATATTCAAGATTGTGTTGAAATGGTGTTGTCCGTAAGTGGATATACTGATGTCGCAAAATCTTACATCTTATATCGTAAGCAAAGAGAAACTGTTAGAGATCTTCAGACACAAACTCAAGCCTATCGAAAAATCATTGAACAATATTTAAATGGAGAAGCCAGTCAATCCCAAGATAAATATCAATCCATTTATTCGGTTGGAGGCTTGATGTTGTCAAATTCCGCAACCTTAACGAAGAATTATTGGTTGAATTATGTCTATGATTCACAAATTTATCAAGCCCATGAATCAGGCGATATTTATATTCATGATTTAGATATGTTAACAGCGGATAGTGCCGGTTGGTCTTTACAGCAACTATTAAAAAATGGTTTAAATAGTATTGATCAGAATATATCCTGTCGTCCAGCCAAGCATTTAATTTCCGCATGTAATCAACTGGTTAATTTTTTAGGAATTATGCAAAATGAATGGGCAGGAGCTCAAAGCATTCCAAGCTTTGATACCTATTTGGCACCTTTTGTTAAAATTGATAAGCTTTCTCAAGAAGATGTGAATCGATGCATGGAATCCTTTATCTATGGCGTGAATATGCCAAGTCGATGGGGTTCTCAGCTTCCTTTTTCAACTGTAAGCTTTGATTGGGATGTTCCAGAAGATTTAAAAGATGAAAAAGCCATTGCCTGTGGAGAAGAACAAGCTTTTACTTATGGTGATTGTAGAAAAGAAATGAAGATGATTCAAAAAGGATTTCTTTTAACAATGCTTCATGGCAATGATACCGGAAGAACTTTCTTATTTCCTATTCCTACAATTACTTTGAATCAGAATTTTGATTGGGCAGATGACGAACTGAATTATTTGTTGTTTGAATTGACGTCAAAGTATGGTTCTCCTTATTTTGCCAGAACAAATTCGATTCAAGAACAAGGTGCAAGGATGCCTTTATCTGATTATACCAAGCTTTATCATAAGCCATGCGGTTACTTTTCTTATGGTGAAAATTGTGGGTCTATTGGAATGATTACCATTAATTTACCTCGTTTAGCTTATTGTTCAAAAGATGAAGAACAATTTTTTGAAAAACTAACCTTTACAATGGATTTAGTGGCACGTGCCTTAGAAGTAAAAAGAGAGGTATTAAATCGTTTTTTACAATCTAATTTATATCCTTATACCAAACAATATATTCACTCCTTTGATCAATGCTTTGGCACCTTTGGTGTGATTGGAATGAATGAAGCTTGTTTATATGCACCATGGTTAAAAAAAGATTTAAGCTCAATCAATTCACAAGCTTTTACATTGAAGGTTTTAAACTTTATGTCTGATCAATTATTGATGTACCAAGAAAACACCCATTCCTTTTTTAATTTAGAAGCAACACCAGCAGAAAGTGTTTCCTCTTCTTTTGTTTCAAAGGATAAGCAACGCTATCCTGAATTAAAAAAGAATTCATGTAATTTTTATACCAATAGTTCAAATCTTCCAAGTGATTATACAGAAGATGTCTTTGAAGCATTAAAGATTGAAGAGCCTTTTTTAAATATTTATACTGGAGGCTCAGCTTTTCATGTCTATCTTAATAAAAGAATTGAAAATTGGAAGGATTGTAGAAATCTAGTGAAACAAATTTCAAAATCGTTTTCTATTCCATATTTTACGATTTCTCCAACCTATACAGTTTGTAAAAAGGAAGGCTATTTAAAAGGCTATCAAGAAAATTGTCCTTCCTGTGGAAAAAAAGTAGAAATCTGGACAAGGATTGCTGGGTATTATCAACCTATAAAAGAATGGGACCGATATAAGAAGGAAGAATTCTTAAAAAGGCGGTATTATGAAGTGGAATAGATGACTTGTGCTTTAAAAAAATTTGTATATAATACTAAATATGAATGAAGATGAAATGATTAAAGAATTGGCAGAGCCAATTATTGAAAAAATAAAGGAA
This sequence comes from Segatella copri, assembly GCA_963654445.1. Lineage (GTDB taxonomy): Bacteria > Bacillota_I > Bacilli_A > Erysipelotrichales > Erysipelotrichaceae > Absicoccus. The sequence goes on along the minus strand of CAVKAP010000064.1, from coordinate 4,758 downwards.
TTAGAAAAAGAACTAGGCAATCGCCAAATGGTAGAAATTCCTCAAATTAAGTTGATGCGACAGCCGTTAACTGAGTCGATTGAAATTGATGGGGTAGAAATAACCGATGAATTTTTAAATCGACTAGAAGAATATGTACAAGATGAGTTGGAAATGATTCACAAACCATCAATTTTACATTAATGCTTGATTTATTTGTCTGAATAGGATAATATATTAAAGCATGCGGGTGTGGTGAAATTGGCAGACACGATAGACTTAGGATCTATTGCCTCAAGCGTGCAGGTTCGAGTCCTGTCACCCGCACCATATAGAAAGATAAGGGTAGCGCATGTTACCCTTTTTTCTTTAGGAGTGTTTTTATGTCTGAGCTTACAAAAATAGGTATCATGGATACTTTAATTGAATTATTGTATGAAAAACCTTTTCGTAAAATCACTGTGAAGGATTTAGTGACGGAATGTGGAATCAATCGAAATACTTTTTATTACCATTTTGAAGATATCTATGATTTACTTCATCAGACTTTTTTATATGAAGTTAAAAAAGCAAACCTTGAAAGCATCAATTTAGAGAATTATCAAGAGAAGGTGGATGAGCTTTTGCCTCAATTACTACAATATCGAAATGTCGTTTTACATATCTTTAACTCAGTAGAAACACGCGATATTGTTCGTAATTTACGTGAGGTATTTTATAGTACTTTAAAAAAGTCTTTACTTCCGCTTTTCGAAGAGCTACATCTCGAACAAAGAGATGCAGAATTCTTTTTACGATCTTTATGCAATGCACTGATTGGTTTTACTTTGGAATGGATTGAAACCAAGCTTGATGAAGCTTTTTTTCGTGAACATTTGAATGAATTTACGCATTGGTTGAATATGATTTTAGCCCTACGTTCAATATAAGAATTATTTGAATTGTCACTTTAAGCATGATAGAATAACCATAGTTTAGCGATGAAGGAAATAAGTAGAATATAAGATGGAAATTAGCGATAAAGTGTTTGGTGGAAACTTTACAAGGCTTATATTTGAAGCTATTCTGGAGCATGACCGTATGTCGGCGTTAACGACATCAATTAAGGTGATCAAGAAATAGTTCTTGATAACTAGGATGGTACCGCGTATTTTACGTTCCTAGAGATAGGAACGTTTTTTTTATGGAGGAAAAGATGAAACAACTAACAGGAAACCAAGTACGACAAATGTTTTTGGATTATTTTGAAACACAGGGACATATGATTGAACCTGGAGCAAGCTTAATTCCAAATAATGATCCAACTTTATTATGGATCAACGCAGGGGTTGCTGCATTAAAGAAATATTTTGATGGATCGGAAAAGCCTGCAAGCAATCGTATTGCGAATGCCCAAAAAAGTATCCGTACCAATGATATTGAAAATGTAGGAAAGACAGCACGTCATCATACCTTTTTTGAAATGCTCGGAAACTTTTCAATCGGTGATTACTTTAAAACGGAAGCCATTCATTTTGCATGGGAATTTTTAACCAGTGAAAAATGGATTGGAATCGATAAAGAACGTTTATATATTTCTGTCTATACGGATGATGAAGATGCTTATAATGTTTGGACCAAAGAGTGTGGAGTAGATCCAAGCCATATTTTAAAAACCGATGATAATTTCTGGGAAATTGGAAAAGGCCCAGGTGGACCAGATAGTGAAATTTTCTTTGATCGTGGTGAAAAATATGATCCAGAAGGATTGGGTGAAAAGCTTTTCTTTGATGAATTAGAAAATGATCGTTATGTTGAGGTTTGGAATATTGTCTTCTCACAATTTGATTGTGATCCTGAAAAAGATCGTAAAGATTATAAAGAATTACCACAAAAGAACATTGATACAGGTATGGGATTAGAACGTTTGGTTGCATTGATTCAAGATGGTGAAACCAATTTTGATACAGACTTATTTTTACCAATCATTCGTGAAACGGAAAAATTAGCGAAGTTCCCTTATGAAGGGGAATATAAGATGGCCTATCGAGTGATTGCTGACCATATTCGTACCATTACCTTTGCGATGAGTGATGGCGCTAATTTCTCAAATTCTGGACGTGGTTATGTTTTGCGTCGTGTCTTACGTAGAGCGGTTCGTTATGGATTAAAGCTTGGATTAGATGAAGCCTTCTTATATAAATTGGTTCCTGTTGTTGCTGAAAATATGAAGGATTTTTATCCATATCTTCAAGAACATGTTGAATTTAACCAAAAATTAATTCGTTTAGAAGAAAATACCTTTAAGAAGACCTTGAAAAAAGGACAAGCCTTATTGGACGAAGAAATTAAAAAATGTGATGGTAAATTAAGTGGAGCTGTTGTTTTTAAATTATATGATACCTATGGTTTCCCATTTGAATTGACCCAAGAAATTGCTGAAGAATCGGGTATTGAGGTTGTTCGTGAAGAATTCGATAAGGAAATGAATATCCAAAAAGAACGTGCACGTCAAGCTCGTAATACAAAGGAATCCTTTGGCCAACAAAATGAAGCCTTGATGAAGTTCACAAAAGAAAGTCAATTTATCGGTTATGATCATTTTGAATGTGAAGCCGAAGTGATTGCGCTTTTTAAAGATGGACAAGAGGTTGATTCTCTAGAAGAAAGCGGTGAAGTGATTTTAGATCAAACCTGTTTCTATGCCGAAAGTGGTGGACAAGTTGCCGATCAAGGACAAATTTTAGCCGATGGTCTAGTTGTTGATGTATTGGATGTAAAAAAAGCACCAAACAAACAACATTTACATAAGATTGAAATAAAAGAAGGAACTTTAGTTGTTGGAAGTAAAGTGAAATGTGTCATTGATACCGAAAAACGTTTAATGACGACGGCCAATCACTCATGTACGCACTTGCTACAAGCCGCCTTACAAAAGGTAATTGGTTCACATATTCACCAAGCTGGATCTTTTAACTGTCCAGAATACTTACGTTTTGACTTTAACCATTTTGAAAAAATAACAAATGAACAATTAGCGGAAGTCGAAGCGTTAGTGAATGAATATATTGCGAAGGCATATCCTGTCACAAAAGAAATTATGGATATTGAAGTCGCAAAACAATCTGGTGCCATGGCTTTATTTAATGAAAAATATGGCGATAAGGTAAGAGTTGTTACAATGGGCGATGTCTCTAAAGAATTTTGTGCTGGATGTCATGTCAACAACACATCAGAAATCGGCCTTTGTAAGATTGTAAGTGAGGAATCTATTGGTTCTGATGTACGACGTATTACCGCAAAAACAAAACTAGCAGCTTATCAAGAAATGGCTGATGAACATCAAATGTTAGAAAACATCGCAAGCAGTGCGAAACAAAAATCGATTAAAGCCATTGATGAAAAGATCGATAATAGCTTTAAACAAATGAAGGATCTACAAAAGGAGCTAACAAACCTTAAAAATCAAATCTTTGCTTTAAAAGCAAAGGATTGGGAAAAGGATATTGTCGAAATGGGCTCTGTACATGCATTAATTAAAAAGGTTGAAGGCATGGATGCGAAAGCTTTAAAGGATATCGTTTCGAACCTAAAAGCCAAAGATGATAAGGTTGTTTGTTTCTTTGCCAATACAAGTGATCAAAAGGTTGTCTTTGTCGCTGGTGCAGGAAAAGAGGCTTGTAAATTAGGTATCCATAGTGGAAATCTAGTAAAGGAAGCTGCACAACTTTGTTCAGGAAATGGCGGTGGAAAACCGGATATGGCCCAAGCTGGTGCAAAGGATAGTTCAAAGGTAAAAGAAGCCTTAGAATTGATTGAAACAAAGTTAAAGGAGTGCTAATTGCACTTCTTTTCTTTTTACGTTATAATTAAGAAGTTAAAGGAGCGTGATGAAGATGAAAGACGTTACAGAAACAATGACATTTACTACGGAAGAAATTCGTCGAGAGAATATTAAGACAATTTTACGTGAAGTAAGTGAAGCTTTAGAAGAAAGAGGATATAGTTCTGTTAACCAAATTGCTGGTTATTTAATTAGTAATGATCCAGCCTATATTTCTTCACATAAAAATGCTCGTAATTTGATTCAACGTATTGAACGCTATGAGATTATCGAAGAATTAGTACGTGCTTATTTGGAGAAATAATGGAACGAATTATAGGTCTGGATTTAGGAAGTAAGACTTGCGGTGTTTCAATTAGTGATGGTTCCTGTTTTATTGCGAGAGCTCTAACAACGATTCGTTTTGATTCCGACGATTATGATTTTTGTTTTGACGAAATTCTAAAATTACTTGAGAAAGAAAACGTAAAAGAAGTTGTTTTGGGCTATCCTAAGCATATGAATGGTGATGTAGGAATACGTGGTCAACTATCGGAAGATTTTGCTCGGGAATTAGAATTTGAAGGAATTAAGGTTCATTTATGGGATGAACGATTGACAACAGTAAGTGCAGAACGGTTATTGATTTCGGGGGATGTTTCTCGTAAAAAGAGAAAAAAGATCATTGACCAAATGGCAGCTGTTGAAATTTTGCAAAGCTATTTAGATCGAAAAAATAATAGGGGTTAAAAGGCCCCTATGTTTTTTTTAGGAGGTGTTGTTAAGTAATCAAATCTAAGGATAGATATGCTTAAATGTGATAAAATGTGTTTATAAAATATGCATAAAATATATTATAAATAAAAAAAATCACCGAGTATTCGGTGTTTCTGTTCTATAAGCAAACCGAACTCCCATTGAGAAAAATATTATATTGATTTTACAGATTATAAAGGGGGCGAAGAAATTGCTGAAGA
>CAVKAP010000063.1:0-18794 GCA_963654445.1 Segatella copri | reverse complement strand
AAGAGTATCGAAGGATAAATGTGAGTCTTTCAATTTTTAGCTTTATCTTAAATGCAATTTTGTCACTTGTTACGATGCATTTAAAATATACTTTTGCTGAAATGGAGGCCTGTGCATTAAGAAATCAGATTGAAGAGTTTGCAAAGGAATCTAAGAAAAAGATTCGTCATATCAAAATTTATGATGAATCAAAGAAATCAACGAGTAAAAATGCCTTCCTTCTTAAATTTTTGGGGTATCGAGAATTTGGAATTGCGGATAATTTTCTTGATGAAAATAGTCAAGATGAACTATTAGCAGTTCTGCTTCATGAAATTGGTCATTTGAAGCATAAAAAGAATTTTTTGAATTATGTGAGGTATTTTATTTTGTTTTTATTGTTTTTGCTATTGATATTTTTGGTTTCAAACGCAAATACGATTGTTCAATTTAATGCGTATATTAATCAAAGCTTTGGGCTGAAATACACGAATTATTTATTAAGCTTCGCAATCTTTGGTCTTGCGTATCAGCCTTTTAGTTTTCTTTTTAAGATTTTTAAAAATTATGTTTCTTGTAAAGAAGAAAAAGAAGCGGATTATAATGCGGTGGATCATGGATATGGACAGGCTCTAATTGATACATTTACTAAAATGTCAAGTGATGAATTGATTGATGTGAATCCACATCCTTTTATTGAAATGTTAGACTATGACCATCCAGGTATGTATAAGAGAATTTCTTATATTCGAAAAAGACAAAAAGAAATCGAAAATGTTTAAGAAAAGAGAGGTACGGCCTCTCTTTTATGGATTTATCAAGTTTTTGATTGAATTACCAGATTCCCATGACATGTTGAAGAGCTAAACTAACGATTGTGATGCCTGCCCAACAGGAAGCGCCAAGAAGAATAGGCTTTCCACCTGTTTTAATCAGTTGAATCATATTGCTGTTTAAACCAATGGCTGCCATAGCCATCACAATCATAAATTTGGATAATTCCTTCATTGGATTAAATAGACTTGGATTTACTCCAAGCTGAAGGGCAATAGTTGTGATAATAGCAGCTAAGATGAAATAAAGGATAAACATAGGAAAGGCATTCTTTAATTGAAATTTCTTTCTTTGTTTACCATTTTGATTTTTTGCTTGCCATAATGAAAGAACTAGAGTGATGGGAATAATTGCTAATGTTCTTGTTAGTTTAACAGTTACGGCCTTATTTAAGGTTTCACTTCCTAAATTCCACATACTATCCCATGTCGAAGCAGCTGCTGTAACAGACGAAGTATCATTAATTGCTGTTCCGGCAAAGATACCAAAGGCATCACCATGTAAGGTATCAAAGCCAATCAATCGTCCTAAAATAGGGAATAAGATAGCGGCTAAGACATTAAAAAAGAAAATGACTGAAATAGATTGCGCTACTTCATTTTCATCTGCATCAATAACAGGTGCAGTGGCGGCAATGGCAGATCCTCCACAGATAGAAGAACCAACACCAACTAAGATGGATGTCTTTGATGGGACGTGCATGACTTTTCTTAAGGACCACGCAATCAATAAGGAAGTAGTAATTGTACAAATAATGATAGGTAAGGATTGTTTACCAGTTTGAAAGATAACACCTAGATTCATTCCAAAGCCTAAAAATACAACCGCTGTTTGTAGAATGACTTTTGATGTCCATTTGATTCCAGCGCTTGTTTTGTCTTTTTTCTTATAAAATAAGGAAAGAATCATTCCAGCTAGAATAGAGATAACGGCTCCACCAATGACTGGGAAGATTTTTCCTAAAAGATAAGATGGAATTGCGATTGCTAAACACAATAGAATTCCATATCCATTTTTCTTTATAAATTCCATTTCAAAACCTCTTTCCTTGACCATTATATGCTAAAACCTTGCGAAGTAAAATTTTGTTTGACTTATTTATTTTGGTTGGTATAATGTTCTGCGGTGTAAAAAACGAAAGTTATAAAATTGATAGATCAAATCATAAAAATTATGATCAATCTTCAAAAGGAGTATAAAAAATGTATGATGTTTGTATTGTAGGAGCAGGTCCTGGAGGAATTTTTTCCGCTTATGAGTTGTTAAAAAATAAACCGGATTTAAAGATTATTGTCTTTGAAGCAGGGGCTCCTTTACATCAAAGAAAATGTCCAATTGATGGAGTAAAGGTAAAATCTTGTATTCATTGTAAAAGCTGTGCCATTATGAATGGATTTGGTGGTGCAGGTGCTTTTAGTGATGGAAAGTATAATATTACCAATGAATTTGGTGGTAATCTTTATGAATATGTTGGAGAAGAAAAAGCTATAGAATTGATGGAATATGTCGATGAAATCAATTGTAAGATGGGTGGATCTAAAACACGTTTATTCGCAAATTCGGATTCAGCCATTGCCAAAAAGTGTCTACAAAATGATTTACATCTATTAAAGGCAAAGGTTCGTCATTTAGGGACGGATGTAAATTATATTGTTTTAGAGAACTTATATCAAAGCTTAAAGGATAAGGTAGATTTTCATTTTTATGCACACGTTGATTCCATTGAACGAAGTGAAAAGGGATATGTCATATCATGTAAAAATGAAGAATTTGAAGCGAAGAAATGTATTGTTTCAACGGGTCGATCTGGAAGTAAATGGATGGAAACGATTTGTTCGAATCTAGGTATTGGAACGAAAAGTGATCGAGTAGATATTGGTGTTCGTGTGGAATTGAATGCGGATACCTTTAGTGAATTGACTGATTCTTTATACGAATCCAAAATTGTTTATCGTTCGAAAAAATATCAGGATCGTGTACGTACCTTCTGTATGAATCCAAAGGGTGTTGTCGTTAATGAAAATACCAATGGAATTATTACTGTGAATGGACACAGCTATGAAGATCCAGCACGTTTTACCAAGAATACGAATTTTGCGTTGTTGGTATCCAATCATTTTACGGAGCCATTTTCGCAAAGTAATCAATATGGAGAGAGCATTGCACGTCTATCCAATATGTTAGGTGGAGGTGTTATTGTTCAACGCTTTGGGGATTTAATTCGTGGCCAAAGATCAACGCCAAGTCGAATTGCTCAAGGCTTTGTTACCCCAACTCTAAAGGCAACACCAGGGGATTTATCTCTAGTAATTCCTAAACGACAATTGGATGATATTATTGAAATGATTTATGCCCTTGATAAGGTATGTCCTTCGACTGCAAGTGATGATACCCTATTGTATGGCGTTGAAGTGAAATTCTATAATATGCAAGTAGAAGTAGATACACATCTTGAAACCAAGCATAAGGGTTTATATGTAATTGGTGATTGTAGTGGAGTGACTCATTCTTTAAGTCATGCTTCTGCTTCTGGAGTCTATGTTGCTCGTGAAATAATAAAGACCGTGTAAGTGAATATACACGGCCTTTTTTTAACGCTGAATGAGTTCGTTAACACAAGTTTTAATATAGTCAAAACCTAAATCGGTATTGATGGTTAAATCAAAGTTTTGTGCATTGCCCCAGATTTGATGGGTGTAGTAATGATAGTTGTCGGAACGCAATTTTTCTTCATGATGGATTTTATGTTCGGCTTCCTTAGCAGAAACATTTAAACGCTTCATGACACGTTGGATTCGACTGTTCAAAGGGGCAGAGAAGAAGAGCTTGATTACATTTGGATTCTCTTTTAAAACGTAATCCGCACAACGTCCAATAATAATACATGAGCCTTGTTCCGCTAGCTTTTGAATTACTTCAGATTCAGCTTCAAAAAGTAAATCCTTTGGTGCTTCTTCTTTTGGATTGCCATATTGATACATTTGATTTACTAAGTCATACAATAAACCATTGCTCATGGCTTCTTCACTCTTTTTAATGAATTCTTTACTTAAACCAGTTGTTCCGGCAACCATTTCAATAATTTCTTGATCATAAAAGTCATAGCCTAAATCTTTCGCTAACTGCTTTCCAATATCATGACCGCCTGATCCATATTGACGTCCAATAACAATGCATCTTTGATCTTGATTCTTTGAAAGAGTAGGTGCTTCGATCGTCTTTTTTTCTTCCTTGAAAAGATAAGGCTTGATAAAAGCTAAGTTTTTTCCAAATAAACGGGCAATAAAGCCAACAAGCAAGGCAGCAACGATCGTTCCTTCACGAACACCATTTAAACGATGGAAAAATAAAAGGGAAAGAAGACCTGAAATAATGGTCATTGAAGAATCAAAAACAATTTTACTTGTACCAAAGTTTGTTTGAAGCTTTTGTACAACGGCTCGAACAAAGGATTCACCAGGAAGCATGACCACATCAGCCAACACTTCAAGATAGACACCAAAGCCTAAGATGATACAACCAATGAATAAAGCAACGACCTGCATTAAATAATGGCTCGGATTGACCCAATAGAACATCATCATAGTTAAATCGATAAAGTAACCAAAGGCAATGGATACAGGAATTTGTAGAACATGTTCAAATTTAAAGTCTTTTCTTAAAATTAAGATTTGAAGGAATATTAACAAAAGACTAAATAAAATAGTGAAATTTCCTAGCGATAAAGGAAATTGTAAGCTTAAGACATAGGGGATTGATGAAATTGGAGAGGTTCCAAGATTTGCCTTGGTAACTAAACTGACTCCTAAGGCATTAATAAATAAGCCGACTAAAAAAATGAGATAACGTTTTATTTTATTCATAAGTATCCTTTCCTTTCTTGTTTTGTATCTGATCTTTTAAATTGTTATAAATTTTTGAATAGACCGATATGAATTGTTGATATTCTTCATCTGAAATATTCGATAAGGCAATCTTTTCAATGGATTGAAAAGCATCTTGTACTAAGGCTTGTTGCTGATGCCCTTTTTCAGTTAAAAAGATATGAAAGCTTCGACGGTTTCCATTTAAGACTTTTCGTTCAACTAAGCCTTTTTCTTCCATTTTATTAAGAATCGTAGTTAATGAACCCGCTTCTAAAAAACAAGCTCGAGCAATTTCTTTTTGATTGCTCCCATCATGGCTTTTTAAATAATCTAGAATTTTAGGTTGACCAATCGTAAGATTTGATCCTTTTAATTTCTCAATCAATATCTTTTGAACAAGCATTTGATTTGCCATGATCAAATAATGTAAAGAATCATCCATAAAAACCTCCAATAGTTATAAATCAAACAGTTTGAATTATAACTGTTATAAAAGAGAGTTGTCAAGTTTCTTACAGAGAAGTATGTTTTGTAATGTCGCATATTTTTCGAATTTGTTTCGATTAATGATTGAAAAAGTGTAATAAAAAAGAATAATACGCTCAAAATCAATCGCAAAAATTTACGATTGGTTTTTCGTACATTTATGCAGGATGATATAATTACTAAGGTTGGATCAGATTGATATGAAAGAAATAACCTGAAAGTGGTAATCCAGATAGAACTAGGTTGGTGCTCAGTTTTGCAAAGAAAACAAGCAAAGAAGAACACAGAAAAATGTCGTAGCAATCCGCGCTTTTCTGAGGGAAAATGGGCTATCAAAAACCAAAGATATTGCGCAAGCAATCGGTAAAAGACATTCTCGATGTGGAATATGAAGGTACCAACACAAACAGGAAATATCGTTTGCTTGAAACGATGAAAAAAACAAGGAGAAAATATGAAAAGAATACTTTTTCTATGTCATGGCAATATATGTCGAAGTCCAATGGCTGAGTTTATTATGAAAGATCTTTGTCGTAAAAGAGATATTTATATGGAAATTGATTCTATGGCTTTAACCTATGAAGAAATTGGAAATGATATGTATCCACCGGCGAAAAGAAAACTAAAGGAAAAAGGCATCCCGTTTGAAAGAAGACAAGCGCAAATTATGGAGCGTTCTGATTATTTTGATTATGATTATATTTATTATATGGATGCTGAAAATAAAAGAGACTTATCCTATATTATAGGAGAAGACATGGATCATAAGGTTTATCGATTATTAAGAGATCGAGATGTAGCGGATCCTTGGTGGACTGGAGATTTCGAAACAACCTATCAAGATATCTATGAAGGATGTCAGTATCGATTGGAGGAGATTTTAAATGATTAAACAAAATTTACATACACATAGCACCTATGCCGATGGAATCAATGCAATTGAAGAAATGATTTTAAAAGCCATTGAAAAAAACTTTACGGTTTTAGGTTTTAGTGAACATGCTTATGTTCCTTTTGATGATTGTTGTATGACAAAAGAAAGTACCGAACAATACATTCAAGAGGTTAGAGCTCTTCAAGAAAAATATAAGGATCAAATTGAAATTTATTTAGGCTTAGAACAGGATGCCGGCTATCGTGATTGGCATCCAGAAGTTTATGATTATCGTATTGGATCGGCTCATTATTTACATCATAATGGAGAATATATCTCGGTTGATTATGATCGTGAAACAGCTTTAAAGCTCATTCATGAATGGTATGAGGATGATTTTTTGGCCTATGCGAAAGCCTACTATGATGGTGTGATCCAAATGAAGGATTGGCAGGAAGTTGATATCGTTGCCCATTTGGACTTATTGATGAAATACAATGAAGATGAATCCTTCTATTCCTTTACGGATTCTCGTTATATCAAATTGGCTTGTGATTGCATTGATGCTTTATCTCATAAAATCTTTGAAGTAAATACCGGTGCCATTGCCCGAGGCTATCGAAAAACGCCATATCCAGAAAAACATTTACTACAATATATGAAAGAAAAAAACATTCAAATTTGTTTGAACAGTGATTGTCACAATGCTGATTATTTAGATTGTGCTTTTGTTCAATCTAAAGAATTGATTCAAAGTGTTGGGTATAAAAAATTAGTCACTTTAACACCATCTGGATTTGAAGAAAGAGACATTGAAGAATTTCGATTTGACTAGAGCAGGAGAACTTCCTGCTTTTCTTTTTTGATTCAACTTGTTAAAATATAGTGAATTTGCCCATTTTTTTGAGTATAATGATTAGATATGCGGAGGTTCATATATGTATCGAATAGGTTTTGATATCGGAAGTACAACTATTAAAGCAGTTGTCCTAGATGAAGACAATCATATTTGTTATAAGAGTTATGAAAGACATAAGGCGCAGGTGCGTCAAAAAGCATTAGATAAGTTAATCGAATTAAGAAAATATACGAAAGAGCCTTTTACATTTGCGATTTCTGGCTCAGGTGCTCTTGGTCTTTGTGAACAATCAGGCTTGCCTTTTGTGCAAGAAGTGTTTGCGAGTGCTATGGCTACCAAAAAGTTATATCCTGAAACTGATTGTGCTATTGAATTGGGTGGAGAAGATGCCAAAATCCTTTTCTTTAAAGGAAGCATTGAACAACGAATGAATTCACAATGTGCAGGAGGAACGGGTGCTTTTATTGACCAAATGAGTCAATTATTAAATATGACTTTGGAGGAAATGAATGAAGCCAGTCTTCACTACAATCGAATCTATCCAATTGCCAGTCGATGTGGTGTATTTGCGAAAAGTGATATACAACCATTAATTAACCAAGGGGTTGCGAAAAGTGATCTATGCGCTAGTATTTTTCAAGCAGTCGTTGGGCAAACTGTGACCTCACTTGCCCAAGGTCATAAGATTGAAGGAAATATTCTCTTTTTAGGAGGACCTTTATATTTCTTATCCGGTTTACGTGCCCGATTTAAAGAAACCCTAAATTTAGAGGATGATCAAATCAATTGTCCGGATACAGCCATTCACTATGTTGCTTTAGGTACAGCTCTTTGTGCAGAAAAGACCTATACGGCCCAAGAGCTTGAAAAAGCCTTAGAGGATTTGGTGCATGCGCCTATGCATTTATCGGAATCGGAGCCTCTATTCAATAATAAGGAAGAATATGAAGCCTTTATCGAGCGTCATAAAAGTCATGATGCCAAATATCGTGATTTAAAAAGCTATCAAGGAAAGGCTTATTTAGGAATTGATAGTGGTTCAACCACCACAAAATTGGTTTTGATTAGTGAAGAAGGCGAAATTCTTTATCATTCCTATTCTTCAAACAAGGGTAGTCCTCTAGATGTTGTCTTAGAGGATTTAAAGAAAATTTATCAAGAAAATCCAGAAATCAAAATATATGGAGCGTATTCGACTGGTTATGGGGAAGAATTGATGCGTCATGCCTTCCATATGGATGGCGGTGTAGTTGAAACATTAGCGCATTACACTGCAGCGAAAAAGTTTAATCCAAAGGTTGATTATATCCTTGATATTGGTGGACAAGATATTAAATGCTTTAAAATTCGTGATGGTCATATTGATGACATCGTCTTAAATGAAGCTTGTTCGAGTGGTTGTGGATCCTTTATTGAAACCTTCGCAAACTCTTTAGGCTATGATTCCATTGAGTTTGCCCGTTTAGGCTTGCAATCGAAGCATCCGGTCGATTTAGGAACGCGATGTACAGTCTTTATGAATAGTGGTGTGAAACAAGCGCAAAAGAATGGGGCTACGGTTGAGGATATCTCAGCGGGTCTTTGTCGATCAGTTGTAAGAAATGCTTTATATAAGGTTATTCGTGCTCGTAGCAAGGATGAAATTGGACGTCATATCGTTGTGCAAGGAGGAACCTTCCAAAACGATGCAATCTTACGTAGCTTTGAACAAGAATTGGGCTATTCGGTCATTCGTCCAAGTATTGCTCATTTAATGGGGGCTTATGGAGCCGCTCTTTATGCGCAAAAGCTTCATCGAACACCAAGTGCTTTATTAAAAGCGGATGAATTGGAACAATTTACGCATCAATCCCAAAGTGTTGCTTGCCAAGGCTGTACGAATCATTGCTCTTTAACCATTAATACCTTCTCGGATGGAACACGCTTAATTGCTGGAAATAAGTGTGAACGTCCTTTAAAAATGAATAAGAAAAAGCTTGAATTGCCAGATATGTATAAGGTAAAAATGGAAATGCTCGAAGAAGTTCGACACCAATACCATCAAGAAAAGAAAATTGGCATGCCTTTGGTTTTAAATAATTATGACTTAATGCCATTTTGGTCGCGTTTCTTTGATTCATTAGGTTATGAAGTAGTTTGGTCTTTACCAAGTACCCTTGAAACCTATACCCTAGGTCAACAAACCATTCCAAGTGATACGGCTTGTTATCCTGCAAAGGTTGTTCATGGACATATCCAACAATTAGTGGATATGGGACTAGAAGCCATTTTCTATCCTTGTATGACCTATAATGTGGATGAAAAACAATCAGATAATCACTACAATTGTCCAATTGTTGCCTATTATCCACAGGTAATTGAAAGCAATATGGATTTAAAGAATACGAAGTTTATTTCGCCTTTCTTATCCTTTGATCATGAAAAGCGCTTTGTGAAGGCAATTCAACTTCATTTTGAAAAAGCTGGTATTGTCTTTAAGACAAGAGACATTAAGATTGCTCTACATGCGGCAATCAATACCTATAATGAGTTCATGTATCAGCTTCATATTAAGCACAATGAAATCGTTGATTATGCACGTGAAAATCAATTGCCAATTGCGGTATTGTGTGGACGTCCTTATCATTTAGATCCATTAATTAACCACCAAATTCATCAATTGTTGACACAATTAGGCTTTGTGGTTGTTTCAGAAGAATCTGTTCCAGAACAAAGTGCACATTCAACCAATGTATTAAATCAATGGACCTATCATGCCCGTTTATATCAAGCAGCGCACTATGTCTGTGAAAATGAAGATATGCACCTGATTCAATTGGTTAGCTTTGGCTGTGGAATTGATGCGGTAACAACCGATGAAGTGAAGGAAATTTTAAAGCGTGCAGATAAGTTCTATACACAAATTAAAATCGATGAAGTCGATAATCTAGGTGCGGTTAAGATTCGTTTACGTTCACTAAAGGGTGCCATTGAAGAAAAGGCAGATAAAAAAGAAGCTGGAATAGGAGGTTAATTAAATGCATACGAATTTTACTTCAGAGATGAAAAAAGACCATTTAATTCTTGTTCCAAGTATGTTGCCCATCCATTTTAAATTTCTGGTACCAGTTTTTGAAATGAATGGCTATCATCTTGAGGTTTTAGAAACAGATAATGATAATATCCGACAAGAAGGGCTCGCTCATGTTCATAATGATATGTGCTATCCAGCGTTACTTGTCATTGGTCAATTCTTTGATGCGATGAAAAGTGGAAAATATGATTTAAATAAAATTGCTTTAGCCATTACCCAAACAGGTGGTGGATGTCGTGCAAGTAATTATCTTTCTTTATTACGAAAGGCCTTAGAAAAAGAAGGCTTAGATTATATTCCAGTCATCAGTGCCAATATGTCTGGGCTTGAAAAGGACAGTGGAATTGAATTTACCCTTCCATTAATTTTACGAATTATTTATGGTGCTTTATATGGGGATGCCTTAATGTGGCTACGAAATCAAGTTAAGCCTTATGAAATCAATGAAGGGGATACCGATCGTGTGATTGATGAAATTGTCAATGAGCTTTTAGGAAGCTTTGAAAATGGCCAATATCGTAAATCAAAGAAGATCTATCATATTATGCTTGAAAAGCTAAAGGCCGTTCCTAGAAAACAAGAAAAGAAAATCAAGGTTGGAATTGTTGGAGAAATCTATATGAAGTATTCTCCATTAGGAAATGGTCATTTAGAAGATTATTTGATTCAAGAAGGCTTTGAACCGGTTTTATCTGGTGTAATGGATTTTGCCTTGTATTCAATCGAAAATGGTTTGATTGACTATCGTTACTATCATATGCATGCCAAAAGTCATCATCTCTATCAGCTTGCGAAGGATGTTGTGATGCGTATGCAGAAAACCTTCCGTGATGCCGTTATCGAAGATGGAACCTTTACGGCTCCTGATGATTTTTCAGAAGTTATTCGTGATGGGAAGCCATTTATTGATCCAGGTGTAAAAATGGGTGAAGGGTGGTTACTAACCAGTGAAGTGGTTTCCTTAGTGAAATCTGGTGTCAATAATGTCATTATGTGTCAACCGTTTGGTTGTCTTCCAAACCATATTGTAGCTAAAGGAATGACCAAGAAAATCAAAGAGGAATTCCCACAGGCAAATATTGCGCCAATTGACTATGATCCAAGTGCTTCCAAGGTCAATCAAGAAAATCGTATTCGTTTAATGATGGCCAATGCACGATTAAACGCACAGGAGCTTTAAAATGCTTAAAGCTTTTGTGTATGCTTATTTCTATTTGGTTTTTTATTCTTTTTTAGGTTGGATTTGTGAAAGCTGCTATGTCAGCTTACCTAAAAAACAATTTATTAACCGAGGCTTTTTCTATGGACCCTATATCCCAATTTATGGATTTGGTTCTTTAATTGCTTTGTATCCTTTAATGCCCTTTAAAAATAATCCATTAATTATTTTCTTTCTTGGTGCATTTTTATGTTCTGTATTGGAATACATTACAAGCTGGGTGATGGAAAAGCTTTTTCATATGCGTTGGTGGGACTATAGTCGATATAAGTACAATATCAATGGACGAGTTTGTTTATTAAATTCGACCTTATTTGGTTTGATGTTATTAGCTTTGGTTTATATCATTCATCCAAGTGTTTCACATATGATAGAAAAAATATCGCTATCAACGATGCTTTTATTTTTAAGTGTTTTCTCAATCTTCTTTCTTATTGATTTTATCTTTACTTTGATTTCTTTGATTCGACGCAAACAAATTATCGATCGTATGCGTGTGGATATTGAAGAGTTCCAAGCACAATTTGAACAAGCACTACAAGAGCGTCTTAATAACTTAGAAGAGAAAAGATTGGAATTGGATGAAAGAAAAGAAGCCCTTCAAATGCAAAAGGATAAAAAGCGTAAGGAATTTGAAGAATGGATTGCCAATCAAGAAAGTCTACAAGAACGATTGGAAGGCTTCCATAATAATATGGAACGCATTAAAAATTATCGAAAGAGTCATATTGCCCGTGCCTTTCCAAAACGACAGCTTAGTGATGACTTTAAAGAGTTAAAACAAATAGCGGATGAAATTCACGAAAGGGAGAAAAGACATGTTTCCAAAGATGCGTAGATTTAAACAAGAAATTTCAAAGGAAGAATGTATTGAAATTCTAAAAAAAGAACCAAGAGGCGTTTTAGCAATGTCGGATATCGAAGGCTATCCTTATGCTCTACCAATGAATCATTATTATGAGGATGGGAAGCTCTATTTTCATGGTGCAAAAATAGGCACGAAAATTGAACTACTAAAAAAACAAAATAAGGTTTCCTTTTGTGTGATGGATCAAGGAAGACAAAAAGAAAACCATTGGTCTTTACTTATTCAAAGTGTTGTCATCTTTGGACATATTGAATTTGTCGAAGATCAAGAAGAAGCAGAAAAGATCGTTCGCAGACTTGCTAGTAAATACAATTCCAATCAAAAGGAAATTGACGAAGAAGTAGAACGTGCTAAGACGCGCTTACAGGTTTTTGTGCTTCATATTGATTCCATGACAGGAAAATTAGTGAACGAAGCTTAGTGAAAATTCGCTTTACTTTTGTTGATGAAAATGATACTATCAGAGAGCAAGTTTGCGCTTGCTCTCTGTTTCTTAGACGAAAGAAACCAAAGACCAAAGGGAGGTGTACACATGAAAAAATATGAAATCATGTACATTGTCAACGCATCTTTAGACGAAGAACAATTCCAAAAAGTTACAGATCGTCTAAACAACACAATCATTGAAAACGGTGGATCAATCGATTCATTTGATGATTGGGGTGTAAAAGATTTTGCGTATGAAATCAATCACATGAAAAAAGGACATTATGCTGTCATCAATGCGACTGCAAACAATGAAGGTATTGCAGAATACCAACGTTTAGCTCGTATCAGTAATAATGTAATTCGTATTATGGTTGTAAAAACCGAAGACGAAAAAAGAGGTTAATATATGATTAATCGAGTTATATTGACAGGTCGTTTGACAAGAGACATTGAACTACGTCGTACACAAAGTGGAAGATCCGTTGCATCTTTTTCTTTAGCTGTAGATCGTGCATTTAAACGTGAAGGACAAGCTGAAGCTGATTTTATCAACTGTGTAGCTTGGGGACGTAATGCTGAAATCATGGCTCAATATTTACATAAAGGGTCATTGATTGGTGTTGATGGACGTATTCAAACACGTTCTTATGATAATCAACAAGGACAGCGTGTATATGTGACTGAAGTTGTTTGCGAAAATTTCACTTTTTTAGAATCTAAATCACAATCGCAATCGTATCAAGCAAACAATAATAACTTTGCGCAAAATAATCAATTTAATCAAGCGCCACAAAGTTATTCACAACAGCCAGCATTTACACAACCTGTAAATGAACCTGTAAATAATTCGTTTGAATCTTCATTTGATGAAAAAGATGATACACTTGACATGAGTATTGTCAGTGATGATTTACCATTCTAGAAAGGAAAAACAACGATGGCATTTAGAAAACAACGTATGGGCCGTAAAAAGGTTTGTTACTTTACGAAAAATAAAATCAAATACATCGATTATAAAGATGTTGAATTATTAAAACGCTTTATCAATGCGAACGGAAAAATTATTCCTAGACGTGTAACAGGAACACGTGCAAAATACCAAAGAATGCTTGCGAAAGCAATCAAACGTGCACGTCAAATGGCTTTATTGCCTTATGTAGTAGACTAGAAGATGCTCTTAAGAGCATCTTTTTTTTTGTTTGGATTTTGTTTATAATAGAGTCTATGAAAACAAAAGAGTTAACAAGAGGCGCAATGGTTTGTGCCATCTATGGCTTTATTTTATTCTTGAATCAACAAACAGCTCTTGGAATTGAAACGACCATGAATTGGATCTTTGCGTTTCCTGTTTTAATTTATACAAGTATGTATGGATTGAATATGGGTGGGATCGTTGCGATTGCGATGGCTTTGATGACCTTTTTATTTGGAGGCTTTACAACCTGGTTTTATAGTTGGACAGCCATATTAATTGGTTATATTTATGGTATAGGCGTAAAGAAACGTTTTAAGCATACGACCAATTTCACAATCTGTGCAATTTTATCGGTTTTATGCTCAGCCTTGATTATTTATTTGTGGGCTGGAATCTTCGGGTACAATCTTGGATCGGAATTTTCAACCATTCTCGCTTTTGTCCCTTGGGTGCATTTAGATGTTTTGATTTTTATCTTTGTGCTTTTATTAGGAATTCTACAAGCTTTTTGTATCCATATGATTGCATTGATGGTTAATATTCGTATGCATATTGAAATGCGACCATTGGGAAGTATTTCGGATTTTCCAAGTCCTCGTTGGATTGCTTGGCTTTCGATTGTCTTATTACCGCTTTGTTTTTTTGTTCAAAGTAAAGTCAATGCAAATATGAGGGATCTTTTTCAGGTCCTAGCAATTGTTGATTTAATGGTTTTAGATTTTTTTGGTGTGCTTTACTTTGTACAAAAAAGTATTAATCGTCAAAAACGCAAGGGAACTTTTTTTGCGATCATTGGAGGCTTTATTCCCTTTGTTCAATTGATTTGGATAGGAGCAGGGCTTGCGGATTGTATGTTCCAATTGCGTAAAAAGGATAGTGTTGGTTTATGAAAGATTATCAAAAATGGGAATTATTGTGCTTTTTAGCTGTCATTTTATCTCTTCCCTTAATTGGATATGTATTACTTATTGAGGAAGCTTGGAGGCTTGCTTTATGTATTAGCTTGGTGAGTATACTTTTTATTCTCTCCTTTTTAGGCTTCTGGTTCTCAACAAAAAAAAGAGGCTATAAAACAGAAGTCGATGTATCCCGCTTTTTAGGTAAGGATGCCAAGGGGGCCTTAAGCTTTGGAAATATTGGTTTATTAACCTATGATGATGAATATGTTGTTACTTGGACCTCTGATTTTTTTAGAGAGAGAAACTTAGACTTGATCAATCAAAAATTAACGGCATGGATTCGTGATATTCGTAATCTCTTTGAAGATGAAGTGGATTATGTCATCGGTGAACAAAATGGTTCCTATTACGAAATTAGTCGTCGATCCAATTCCAATGTTTTATATGTTCGCGATGTCACATCCTATCAGATTTTATCCAAACAATATTTAGAAAATGCGGTTGTGGTTGGTTTGCTCCAATTGGATAATTATATTGAATATGCTTCTTATGAAAACGAAGAAATCATGGCACAAATCAATATGAAATTAAGAGGGCCTTTGATTAAATGGGCCAGAGAACATGACATGATGGTTCGACGCTTACGTACCGACCGAATTCTAGTTTTAACCAATAAGAAGACTTTTGATCAGTTAAGAAAAGAAAACTTCCCGATTTTACAATTAATTAAAGATGAAGCCAATCGAATGGATGTATCCATTACCTTAAGTATGGCCTTTGCCTATGGAACGGTAGATTTTGGTGAATTGGATGATATGGTCAATCAATTGATTGAATTGGCACAATCTCGTGGTGGTGATCAGGTTGCCTTCCGAAGTGCAACCGGTCAAGTGCATTATATGGGTGGAAACAGTGAAGGTGGTTCGACACGTTCAAAGGTTCGTGTTCACACGATGGCTCAATCCATTCAAAATGAAATGAAGGAAAGCGATAAGATCTTTATTGTTGGGCATGTCCATACGGATTTCGATTGTATGGGTGCAGCCTTAGGTATTTCAAGCTGGGCTAAGGCTTTAGGGAAAACGGCTTATATTGTCTTAAGAGATGTTAGTCGCGATCGTCAATTAGAAGAAATCATGCAATATTTTAAGCAACAGGTCTTAGATCGACATAAGCTAGTAACACCTGAAGAGGCCAATGAAATGATGGATTTTGAAAAAGATCTATTAATTATGGTTGATCATGGCATTCCTGTTATTTCGAGTTCAAGGACATTTATAGAGAAGTGTAAAAATATTGTTGTTATTGATCATCATCGACGTGGCGATGACTTTGTTCAAAATGCCATGTTAACCTATGTGGAAAGCAGTGCAAGCTCGGCTTGTGAATTGATTGTAGAATTGATTGGAAATATTCCCAATCATGTACCAATCTATGAAACGGAAGCGACCATTATGTATTTAGGTATATTAGTTGATACCAATCGTTTTAAAATGCATTCGGATGCACGTACCTTTGAAGCAGCTGCCTCTTTACGCTCTTGGGGAGCCAATGCAAGTTTAGCAGAAAAAGCTTTATGCGTGGATTATCATGATTTTGAAGTTGAAATGACCTTGACCCGTCATGCAAAGTGGTTTTTAAACAAGTATTTGATTGTTTGTATCGACAGTGCATGTTATGAAAAGACGACGCTTGCCAAGGTGGCTCAAACCCTTCTTTTGATTAAAGGTTGTGAAGCCAGCTTTGTGATTGCGAAGGTGGATAAAAAGGATAAGCCAACAGCCATGAGTGCGCGTAGTGATGGACAGAAAAATGTTCAAAAGATTGTTGAACAGCTTCAGGGTGGTGGCCATTTTACCGCTGCAGCTCTAGAACGTAATGATATCGAGCCAAATGAATTGAAAAATGAATTGATTAAAATATTGGAGGAAGAAGAATATGAAAGTAATCTTGCTTAAAGACGTAAGAAAATTAGGAAAAAAAGATGAAGTAAAAGAGGTTAGTGATGGCTATGCACGTAACTATTTGATTAAAAATAGTTTAGCTGTTCAATATACGGCTGGATCCTCAAAGGTCTTAGAAAAACAACAGGAAGCTCGTCAAGAGCATGAAAATGAATTAAAGGCCGAAGCCGAAAAAATTAAAGAAAAGCTTCAAAATACACCGGTTGAATTTGCCTTATCTGCAGGGAAGGAAGGACAAGTCTTTGGATCTGTTTCAAGTAAGAATATTGTAGCCGCCTTACAAAAGAAGGGAATTCAAGTTGATAAAAGAAAAATCTTATTAGAGTCCCCAATTTCAAGCTTAGGAACAACAAGAGTAAAGGTTGACTTATATCGTAATCAAGTGATTGGCGAAATTGTTGTAAAAGTTCGCCAGAAAGGGTAAAAATGCCTAGAGAATTACCGAACAGTCAAGCCTTAGAGTGTGCGGTATTAGGGGCAATGATGATTTGGCCCGATGTCATTACGACCTGTAGTGATCAGGATCTACATGCGGAAGAGTTTTATCTGCCGCAGCATAGAACCTTATTTCAAACCATGATGGATTTGAAGGAGGCAGGGCAAACCATTGATCAAGTGACGGTGATGACTCGCTTAAAGGATCGTGAACAATTAGATCAGGCAGGTGGAGCCGATTATATTACTTCTTTGGTTGATACGGCCATTTCTCCAGCGGTTGTTGGAAACTATATTTCAGATATTAAAAATAAGGCACAATTAAGACGCTTAATTGATGTATCTGAAAAAATTGCGAATGAGAGCTTTGAGAACAGTGATGATATTGATACAGTCTTAGATCATGCCGAACGTTCCATTATGGAGGTTACCCGTGATCGTAGAGGGACTGAATTTGAATCCAGTAAAGAAATTGCGACGCGTGTAATTAATGAATTGAATGAATTACGTACTCATAAGGGAGTCACTGGTATTCAAACCGGCTTTACGGATTTAGACCGTATGACCAATGGTTTTCAAAGAGGTGACCTTATTATTTTGGCCGCTCGACCGGCCATGGGAAAGTCGGCTTTGGCTTTAAATTTTGTTAACCAAGTCGCAAAGCGCAATGAAGGCTGTGTTTGTCTATTTTCTCTAGAAATGCCTTCGGATTCCTTGATGAAACGTATCATGAGTAGTGAAAGTCGTGTTTATTCCGACAAGCTACGCTCAGGAAAATTAACGGATTCGGATATGTCAAAATTGAATGCATCTGCTACTCGTTTAAGTGAGCGTCCTATTTATATTGATGATACGAGTAGTATTCGAGTATCTCAAATCTTTTCGAAATGTCGAAAACTTCAAAGTGAGCATGGATCCATTTCTTTAATTGTGATTGACTATCTGCAATTGATTACCGGTGGTCGACAAGAATCACGTCAACAAGAGGTATCGGATATCTCACGTAATCTAAAGATTTTAGCAAAGGAAATGGACTGTCCAGTGATTGCTCTTTCCCAATTGTCACGTAAAGTAGAAGAAAGAACGGATCATGAGCCACAATTATCAGACTTACGTGAATCGGGATCCATCGAACAGGATGCGGATATTGTCATGTTCTTATATCGTGCCAATTATTATGAAAAGGATAAAGAAGAACAAGAAGAGACCGAAGTGGTTGATTTATCCCTTGCGAAGCATCGTAATGGTGGCATCGGAGGTATTAAATTAGCCTTTGAAAAGAGTATTTCTCGTTTTACCAATTATGCGAATACAGGAGATGATGTTTATGCGAATTGATTTATTGTGTTCGGGTTCAAAGGGAAATGCTTGTCTAATTCGTGAAGGAGAAAGTCAAATCTTAATTGATTGCGGCTCAACCCAACGCTATTTAAAAAAAGCCTTTCAAGAGGTAGAAGCTTCGATTGATGATTGCCAGGGCGTTTTGATTACCCATACCCATAAGGATCATGTTTCACGCATAAAGGATGTTAAGGATATTCCTTTGTATTCCTATTGTGAGCTTGATGGCGATTTCAATCAAACAATCGTAGAACCGCTTTCTACATTTGATATAGGAGCCTTTCATATTCAAGTCATTCGCTTAAGTCATGATGCACCGAAAACGGTTGGATATGTCATTGAAAGTGAAAAAGAAAAGTTAGTCTATGTTACAGATACAGGTTATATTCCAAACAATGAAAAGGCACTTTTAAGCAATGCGGATTATTATGTCTTTGAAAGTAATCATGATATTGCACAATTAATGAAGACCA
>CAVKAP010000062.1:0-14006 GCA_963654445.1 Segatella copri | reverse complement strand
TTGTTCTGTAATGTAGTCAGCTACTTCTTTTGTCTTAGCTGCGCCATTTCGCATACATACACCCATACCAGCAGCGTGTATTAAAGAAATATCGTTTTCCGCATCACCAAAAGCTAAGGTTTCCTCCATAGGTATCTGATAATGCTCTGCAACCTTTTCTAATCCAAAGCCTTTATTGATTCGATAATCCACAAATTCAAAAATATCAGCTTGTGTTGGAAAACCAGTTACCGTAGGATGGCTTTCAATAAATTTTTGGGCTCTTTCTTTTACAACCTCTTGATAAGAAGGCTCACTAATCACATTGAGCTTACTGACCTTTTTCCCTTCTAAAAAAGGAATCAAATCCATAAGCACTTCTTCTTCGCCTACTCTTTTCGCTTCGTTTTTTGTTTTTTCTGTAGAGACATTGGTATAACGATTTCTTCCGATTTTGACATGAAAAATCACATCATAGCCTTCAAAAAAGCGAATGATTTCTTGAATGGTTTTTCCTTCAAGAGGATAGTACAAATCACTTTGATTGCTTTGACAATCAAATATAATGCCTCCATTCATTCCCATAATAAAATCAATTTCCTTTTCAACACCCCATCTCTGTACCATGACTTTTGTCGTATCCACTGGTCGCCCGGTCGCAATGCCAAAGTGAATCCCTTTTTCTTTACATCGACGGATTGCTTCAATATTACGAGCAGATATCATCTTTTCTTGATTTAGAAGTGTTCCATCTAAATCACTGGCAATTAAACGTATTTTATTCATACTCTTCCTTTCTAAAAAAGCTGTCTTAGGACAGCTTTTCATATTTTACAAATTGGTAAACAATGCCCTTCTCTTCTTTCTGTGCTAAGATCGTTCTTTGATATTTTTTTTGATCAAAGGCAGGAAAATAAACATCGGCTTGTGTGTCTGCTTGAATCTCTGTCAATAAGAGCGTATTGGCATAAGGCAACATTTCCTGATAGATTTGTCCTCCACCAATCACATAAATTTCTTGGTCACTGGATTGATAAGCTTCTAAAAAAGCATCGATGCTTTGAAAGCATTCCACTTCTTCCGGTAAAGAAGGATTTGTACGACTAATCACGATATGATGTCGCTTTGGTAATAAGCCTGGAAGAGATTCAAAGGTTTTTCTTCCCATGACAATTGTATGATCTTTGGTTTGTTGACGAAAATATTTCATATCTTCTTTAAAATGCCAAACTAAATCATTGTTTAAGCCAAGCTCTCGATTTTTTCCAATGGCAGCAATTTCAATTAATTTCATAGTTCACCTATTGCGCTAAAGGAAAGGCAATCTTTCCCATATGTTCATAATTCACTAATTTGATATCCTTTAAATCCTTACTATTATCAAAGGCATAAAAGTCTTTGATTTCTGGATTGATCCATAATTCTGGTGCCGGTAAGGATCCTTTTTTATAATAGCGATCCAATTGTTCTTGGATTCCTTCAACTTGATTGACATAAATATGGGCATCTTTAATGGACCATGATAGAGTTCCAGCCTCTAAGCCTGTCACTTGTGCAATCAGCTTCATTAGTACCGCATATTGGGTCACATTAAAAGGAAGTCCTAAAGGAACATCACAGCTTCTTTGATGCACCCAGGCATTTAATTTACCATCGGTAATATCCCATTCACTAGACCAAACACAGCTTGGCAAGACAGCCGTATCTAAATATTCATCCTGCCATAAAGAAATCACTCGTCTTCGATCCTCTGGATGATTTTGTAGGCTATCTAATAAACGATCCATCAAGCCCATTTTCTTCACAATATAACCATAGGCCGTACCAATGGTATGGGCATATTTCGGATCAAAGTGTTTGAGGACCTTTCCGGTTTTTTCATCCTTCCAGTCCCCATTTTCATCAATTTCCCACAAATCCCAGATGTGAACATTTCTTTCTTGTAACCAACGAACATCATTGGATTGCGCTTGATAGATCCACAACATTTCTAGAACAGCTTGACGAATAAATAATTGTTTGGTCGTTAAGATTGGAAATTCTTCTCCTACATTTAATTCAAAAAAAGCACTCGGAATTTTTATTGTATCGATTCCGGTTCGATTGTGTACTCTTTGTCCATTTCGTAAAATATTTTCACAAATTCGACAATAGACTTCATCCCAACTCGCCATTTAGTCCTCCTTGAAATAATCTAAAATAAAAGCACCAACAGCTCCCTCATCATTGGTAAGCTCGGTAATATAATTTGCTTTTTCTTTCGATTCTTCACTTCCATTTTGCATACAAACACCAACACCCACTTTTTCAAGCATTTCTTTATCATTCGGTGCATCTCCAAAGGCCATTATGGTATCAGTTGAAATACCATAGTGCTTGGCAATTTTTTCCATTCCAAAGCCTTTATTAATATTTGGATCGACATATTCGAATAAACATTCACTGGTCGCAAATCCAACAACACGCTCATCATAGAAATGACTGGCTCTTTCTAAAACAACCGGCATATAATCCGGATCAAAATACATCATCAGTTTATTGATGTCACGATTTTTCATAAATTCATATAAGTCAACTTCCACTTCGGTTTCACCAAAAAGAAGCGCACTTTGACGGGTTTCTTCATTGCTGTGATTGGTATAACGAGTTGGTCCAATCAAGATTTGAAAAACAACATCTAAATCTTTGAAAAAATCCATAATTTTGATGACCACATCGCCTTCAATCAAATGAAATTCTTCTTTGTCGCGACGACGTAAATCATAAATGACACTTCCGTTCATACCCACAATAAAGCTGACATGCTCTTCAATGCCCCAATCAGCTACCATAGGACGAATTGTTTCAATTGGACGTCCTGATGAAATTCCAAATAAAATCCCCTTTTCTTTCAAGGTAGCAATGGCTTTGCGATTGATGTCTGGCACTTCCTTTTTCGTATTTAAAAAGGTTCCATCTAAATCGGTTGTTACTAATGTTATTTCTTTCTTCTTCATAAACTTTACTTCATATCCTTTAAAAAAGCCTTATAGCCTAAATAAGCCTCATATACATCGGCTTTTGATGCAATTTCATGTGGTGCATGCATATTATGTAATGGCACACCACAGTCAATGACCTGCATACCATAATTCGCCAATATATAGGCAATGGTTCCACCACCACCTGCATCTACTTTTCCTAATTCCCCAGTTTGCCAATGGACTTGATTGTCATCCATTACCTTACGAAGCTGGGCAATGTATTCCGCATTGGCATCATTGCATCCACTCTTTCCTCGTGCACCGGTATATTTATTAAAGGCTAAACCATAACCAAACTTTGGCATATTGTCATTTGGACTAGATACATCCGCATAATTTGGATCATGGGCAGCACATACATCACTTGATAACATAGATGAATGAAGCATCGCTCTTTTTAAAGTGATTTCTGAATAATTTCCCATCGCATGAATAACTTCGGCTACAAAGTTTTCAAAAAATTGTGATTGCATTCCAGTTGCCCCTTGGGAACCAACCTCTTCTTTATCCACTAAAAGACAAACCGCTGTTTTCTCTACCTCTTTCGCTTCTAAGATTGCTTCTAAAGATGTATAGGCACAAACCTTATCATCATGTCCATAGCCTAAAATTAACGATGAATCCAAGCCACAGCTACGAGCCTTACCAGCCGGTACCACTTCTAATTCAGAACTAATAAAATCCTCTTCTTCAAAGCCATATTTTTCTTTTAATAAAGCTAAAATATTAGCCTTTACCGCATGCGACTTTTCACCCTTTAATGGAATAGAACCAACGGTCACATTTAAGGATTCCCCTTCAATCACTGTGCTTGCCTTTTTATCCATTTGTTTACTAGATAAATGAATTAACAAATCACTAATCACAAATACTGGATCACTTTCACCGTCTCCAATCGCTATATCAATTGTCGTTCCATCCTTTAAAACAACAACCCCATAAATAGCCAAAGGAATGGTTACCCATTGGTATTTTTTTACACCACCATAATAATGGGTATCAAAAAATGCCAAATCACCTTCTTCATATAATGGATGTTGTTTTAAATCCAAGCGTGGACTATCAATATGAGCGCCTAAGATATTCATTCCTTTTTCTAAAGGCATTGAACCAATGTGCATAAGCGCAATTGATTTATTCATTTGATTCATATACACCTTATCCTGTGGATGTAAGGTTTCATTGCCTTTAATAATGTCTTCAATGTTTCGATAGCCTGCTTTTTCTGCCTTTTCAATCGCCAATTTTAAAAAGCGACGTTCCGTTTTTCCTTCCGATAAAAACTTCATATATTTTTCAGCAAAGTCCATGACTTCTTTTGTTTGTTCTTCACTATAATCATTCCATGCTAATGCCATTTTCTTCCTCCAATCGTTTCCATAATTTCTTTGATAAGTCAATCTTACTTTCATTGGTATTATTCCATTGAATGTCTCCACCTACACTCGATAATAAATCTTTCGCTTCCAATAAATCTTTTAAATGACGAGCCGTTCCTTCATTCCCATCAACAATGGAAATAGATGGATCAATCCATTTTCGTAGCGCTTTTTTATAAAAGACAAAATGGGTACAGCCTAAGACAATACTATCGACCTGTGGTGCTTTTTTAAGATAGCCTTCAAGTGTTGAATGAATCAATTCCTTTTGATTTAAAGCATCTTGTTCAACCAACTCAACCAATTTTGGACAAGGAACACGATAAATCGTATGTTCTTGTTCAAAGCGTTGCATCAAATGGGCAAATTTCTTTTCTTTTAGGGTATAGTCTGTCGCCCATACCGCAATTTTCTGTTTTTCTCCTAATTCACAAGCAACCTTTAAAGCCGGTTCCATGCCAATAATATCAATTGGATATCTCTGACGCAAGACATCCACACAAGCACTTGTTGCTGTATTACATGCAATGACAATGGCTTTTACATCTTTTTGCATAAACCAATCACAAATTGCAATACAACGTGCAGTAATTTCTTCTTTGGTCTTTGTTCCATAGGGATTATATTTTGAATCACCTAAAAACAAAAGATCTTCATTGGGTAATAAGGAGTGAATGGCCGATAGCACACTAATACCACCTAAGCCTGAATCAAATATACCAATCGGACTCTTTTTATCCATAATTCTTCCTCCACTTCGTTTATTATAACACTAACCAGAAAAAAAGAACTAGCTCTCGCTAGCTCTCTTATAAGATTTGATTCACATTTTATTTTCTTATTATTTATTATTTTTTTATTTGATATTCATACTCGTGTTTTTTTCTAAGCCTTTTTCGATCCGCTCAATTCTCAAGCACTTTCTGTTCATCTTTTTTGTGAACCAATCTTTTTACACCCATATAATACCATGCTTTTTTTTAGAGAAAAGAAAGGTGGTAAAATTGGTCTATTTTGTGGAAAAGTCAATAATCAGGCTTTTATTGGCCTATTTTGTCAGAACTTTTTTATGATATTCCTTCTTTGCACAATAAGGACATTTCATCTTACGATCTCTCCCTTTATGCGGTGCCATTATAACTGCTCTCATACTTGGTACATAGCGTTTTTTACAATTCGGACATTCATAATAGCCTACATCATGTTCTAGCTTAATGGAATGATACATTCCAATCACAAAGATTATACTTCCAAACACAATCATGATAATACGCCATATAGATATTGTTACGGCAAAACTAGCCGCAAATATGAAAACTAAAAAAGAAATGCTACAGGTATATCCGATTACGTTTTCCAAGGCAAGAAGCTTTCTATTGTTTAATTCTTCTTGCCTAGTTAGCTCCATAAGATTCTTCTCAGCTATTTCCTTATAGTTTTCTCTATCCAATTTTTTCCCAGTCAAAAGTTCATTGACATTGATACCAAGAATTTCACAAAGATCAAGCATAATCGATGGATCCGGCAAGCTTTTACCATTCTCCCATTTAGAAATAGCCTGAACTGTAATACCAAGCTTCTTTGCCAAATCTGCTTGCGTCAATCCATTCTCTTTTCTACAAGTTACAATGAATTTTCCAATCTTATCCTGATTCATTATGACACCTTCCTTCTAGAAAATAGTTTAGCTTAACTCGAAAGAAATGAATATAAACCAGTGGTTGAGTTTTGAAAATATCACAAAAAAGGATCAGCTTTCATACTGATCCTCGTTTTAAAATTGATTCATGGCTCCCTTTCTCGATTATTTTTAGGAGGTATTATTTTATTACGATTCTATATGAACAATGAACGTATGAATCAATTTCTCTACAAACGGATAATACCATAGCTTTTTACCTTTTCAATCAAAGTGGAAGCCTTAGTTCTATTTATGGAAATTAACGATTCGTTATTGGCTTTCTTTCTGCCTTTAAATTATGTTGTTTTTGGGCACGACGATTTAATTCATCTTCAATATCCTGTGGACTCACTCCTTTTTCTACCATTAAAACAATCGCATGATAGGCTAGATCACAAAGCTCTCCAACCAATTCCTCTTTACTTTGGGATAAAGCTGCAACGACAACTTCAGTTGATTCTTCGCCTACTTTTTTTAAGATTTTTTCTAATCCCTTTTCATAAAGATAGGTCGTATAGCTTCCCTGTTCAGGGTTTGATTTTCTTTCGAGTGCGGTTTGATATTCTCTTTCTAAAGCGTTCATAAGATTTCCTTTCCTTCGATATTTCGATAAAAACAACTGTATTTTCCAGTATGACAGGCTGCGCCTTCTTGTTCGACCTTTAATAAGATCGTATCACAATCACAATCCACTAAAATTTCTTTGACATGCTGATAGTGATGACTGGTCTCTCCCTTTTTCCATAATTCCTTACGAGAGCGTGACCAATAGGTTGCATAACCGGAACGAATGGTTTCCTTTAAGCTTTCCTCATTCATATAAGCCAGCATTAATACCTGATTGGTATGAACATCTTGGGTTATACAAGGAACAAGGCCATCTCCTTTTTTAAAATCAATTTCAATCATAAACGCACCGGAATTCCTTTCTCTTTTAAGTATTCTTTTACTTCTGTTACGGTCAATTCACCATAGTGAAATAGACTTGCTGCTAAAGCAGCATCACAGGCTTCTTCATGAAAGGCTTGATAAAAATGTTCAAGGCTTCCACAGCCACCACTGGCAATCACAGGTACCGAAACTAATTTTCGTACGGCTTTACAAAATTCTAAATCAAAGCCTTCCTTACATCCATCGGTATCCATACTGGTTAGAAGAATTTCTCCTGCACCTAGTTCTACGCCTTTTTGAATCCATTCTAGA
Organism: Segatella copri; assembly: GCA_963654445.1. Classification (GTDB taxonomy): domain Bacteria; phylum Bacillota_I; class Bacilli_A; order Erysipelotrichales; family Erysipelotrichaceae; genus Absicoccus. The sequence goes on along the minus strand of CAVKAP010000062.1, from coordinate 6,741 downwards.
GCATCGATGCCAGTATCAATTCGTCCACCATGAACATAGACATTCCAACCACTTCCATCGGCTCTTTTCTTACCATCAACCGCTAATACAATGCATTGGTTCCCAAATTGTTTTGCTCCTTGTGCAATCAAATCGGGATTATCAACCGCTGCAGAGTTGACACTGACCTTATCTGCACCAGCTAAAAGCATCTTTCGCATATCTTCAATGCTACGAATTCCTCCACCAACGGTAAAGGGCATAAAGATTTCCTTCGCGACATCTCTTACAACCTGAACCATCGTATCACGATGCTCATGGGTTGCCGTAATATCTAGAAAAACCAATTCATCGGCACCCTGTTGATAATATTTTGAGGCCAATTCAACCGGATCACCAACCTCTTTTAATCCAACGAAGTTAACTCCCTTTACGACTTTTCCATCTTTGACATCCAAACAAGGAATAATTCGTTTTGTCAGCATAAAATCACCCCTTACTATACGCAATTGCTTCTTTTAAATCTAAGGTATCTGCATAAATCGCCTTACCTGTAATGGCACCATAAAGATCCAATTGCTTTAAAGCTTGAATATGAGTCAAATCACGAATGCCACCACTTGCGGTAATATTCATAGAAACGGTCTTCTTTAATTCCTTCAACATATCCAAATTTGGACCCATTAAGGTTCCATCCTTGCTAATATCAGTAAAGATTAGGGTAGATACACCCATCGCTTCCATTTTTTTAGCAAAATCTAAATAATTGTATTCGCTATCCTCTAACCAGCCCGATCCACAGACAATGCCATTTTTGCAATCCATGCCAACCGCAATCTTATCTCCATATTTTTGAATTGCTTCTTTGAGTAAATCTGGATTATGAATTGCCGCTGTTCCTAAAATTACACGTGATAGGCCTTGATCAAGATAAAAGGAAATATCATCCATGGTACGAATTCCTCCACCTACTTCACAAGGAACTTGCACCGCTTGCGCTACTTGACAAATTAAAGCCGCATTCTTTTTTTCTCCTTCTTTGGCACCATCTAAATCCACTAAGTGAATGTATTCAGCGCCTGCCTTTTCAAACATTCGAGCAATTTCTAACACGCTTTTACCAACGACTTCTTTTTTATCATAATCCCCTTGATACAAACGAACAGGGGCTTGATCAATAATATCAATTGCAGGAAGTATTATCATAGAAAGTCCTCCACAAAATAACGTAAAATATTTAATCCATCTTCTCCACTTTTTTCAGGATGAAATTGTGCACCCATCACATTTTCATGACAGACAAGACCAACAACCTTCAAATCACCATAAGTGGAATATCCCAATAGATCCTTTTCATCAATATCGACTGCACGATAGGAATGCACATAGTAAACATAAGGGGCATGATCAAATTGATTTAAAATGGGATGGTCTTGTTTTTTCTCTAGACGATTCCATCCAATTTGCGGAATACGTAAATCCTTCCCTTCCATCTTTTGAATCGAACCCTTTAAAAAGCCAAAGCCTTTGGTGTAGCCATCCTCATAGCCTGCTTCAAAGAGTACCTGCATGCCTAAACAAATCCCTAATAAAGGCTTTTTATCTTCTTGAACAAGCTTAACAATCGATTCATATAAGCCCTTTTCATGAATATTTTCCATTGAATCACGAAAGGCTCCAACACCGGGTAGAATCAATCGATCACAGGCTTCCAATGTCTTTATGTCGGAAGTTATTTCACTTTCAAAGCCTAAATGGTCACATGCATTCTTTACACTGGCAAGATTGCCCATGCCATAATCAATGATCCCAATCATTCTAAGACACCCTTAGAGCTATTAACGCTCGTTCCCGTCACTTGAACCGCTTGTTTAATGGCATGTCCTAAAGCTTTAAAAATGGCTTCGATTTTATGATGATCATTCGTTCCATAATATACATTGACATGAAGGGTCAATCCACAATTAAACGCAAAGGCACGTAAAAATTCTTCAACCATCTCACAAGCCATTGTTCCTACCTGATCACGTTTTAATTCACAATTATAAACTAAATAAGCACGTCCAGAAAAATCCAAGGTTACATTGCATAAGGTTTCATCCATAGGACAATTAAAGGAACCATAGCGTTCAATTCCTTTTTTATTTCCAAGTGCTTGAGCCATCGCTTGTCCTAAAACAATTCCAATATCTTCAATCGTATGATGATCACATACATCTAAATCACCATCGGCCTTTACCTCTAAATCCATACCAGAATGAAAAGCCAATAAAGTTAACATATGATTAAAGAAACCAATGCCTGTATCAATTTCACCTTTTCCTTGTCCATCAATATTTAAAGATAAATCAACCTTGGTCTCGGCTGTTTCTCGTTTAATTTTTGCGTTTCTCATTACAACATCTCCCTTACAAATTGTTGAAGAACATAAAGAACTGCTTCATTTTCTTCTTTTGTTCCAATGGTAATACGGAAGAAATCCGTGTTGGCAAAATCACGAATTTGAATATTTGCTTGATTAAAAAGCTGTAATAATAAAGCTTTATTATCACATTTTCCATAAATGAAATTTGCTTGACTTGGATAAAATTCCATAAAACGGAATAGTAAAAGCTTATCTAACATTTCATCACGATAGGATGTAGTTTGTTGAATAACAATTTGAATATCCTCATAATGAGCTAAAACAATACAAGCAATCTTTGCAGATAAGGTATTTAAAGCATATGGAACCTTTAAGGCACGATATTCTTGCATCTTCTTTTCATTACAAGCTAGAAAACCAACACGTAATCCAGCTAATCCATAGGCTTTGGATAAGGTTCGAGCAACCAATAAATTCGGATAGTCCTCTAAAACATCCAAAACACTTTGATCACTAAATTCCATATAGGCTTCATCAATTAAAACTGGACAATCAAAGCTTTGAACAATTTTTAAAATTTCCTCTTTCTTTAAGCAATGACCCGTTGGATTGTTTGGATTTGAAAATAAAACTAAGCCGGCCTTTTTTTCTTTTCCTTCTTGGATAAAGGCATCAATATCAAAGGAACCATCCTCATTCACTTCAAACTTTTCAACCGTTGCTTCATAATTGGATGCATAATAATCATACATTCCAAAATCCTTTGATAAGGTATACATCACCTTTCCTCTTGATAAGTGCGTCCCAATCACAAGACCTAACAATTGATCTGATCCATTTCCTACCAATAATTGATCTGCCTTTAGATTCATTACCTTCGCATAGGCTTCATATAATTCTTGATAGGAATCATCTGGATAACGATTAAAATCAATGGTTGGAATCATGTCCAAGATTTCCTTCATGACGTTTTCTCTTACCATATAAGGCGATTCATTCGCATTTAACAACATCCCTTCTTGGGCATGTGCACTATATGTATCTATTTTCTTTTCCATCTTACATCCTCACTCGAGCCGCTTGTGCATGGGCTTCTAAATCTTCTTCTTCCGCCATTCTAACAATATATTGACCATAGGCCTCTAAGGCTTCCTTACTATAGTGTAAGAAGCAGGTTTTCTTAATAAAGCTATCAACGCCTAAGGCACTAGAAAAACGAGCGGTTCCACTGGTAGGTAGGACATGGTTGGTTCCACCAAAGTAATCTCCAATGCTCTCACAGGTATAATAGCCCATAAAGACACTTCCGGCATTAGTTACTTGAGCAAGATAAGCCATTGGATCTCCCACCATCAATTCCAAATGCTCCGGTGCAATTTCATTAGCAAACGCGATACATTCTTCAATGGAATCACATAAAATAGACTTTCCATAATTTTTTAATGACGCTTCTACGATTTCTTTTTTTGGAAGACGAGCGCTTTGTTTTTTCAATTCTTCATTGGTTTGATCAATAATGCTTTGTTTAACCGTCAATAGAATTGGACTGGCCATTGGATCATGCTCGGCTTGGGATAATAAATCAGCTGCAATAAAAGCTGGATTGGCATTTTCGTCCGCAACAACTAAAATTTCACTTGGTCCGGCAATCATATCAATATCGACTTTTCCATAAACTAATTTTTTCGCTGCGGCCACAAAAATATTTCCTGGACCAACAATTTTATCTACGGCTGGAATACTTTCCGTTCCATAGGCTAAAGCTGCAATCGCTTGAGCTCCCCCAATTTTATAAATATCGGTTACCCCAGCAAGCTTTGCCGCAAAGGCAATATTCGGATGAATTTTTCCTTCTTTATTCGGAGGAGTAACCATCACAATACGCTTAACACCTGCAACAGTAGCTGGAATTGCATTCATCAAAACACTACTTGGATATTGAGCACGTCCTCCTGGTACATAAATTCCGACTGCAGATAAAGGAAGAACACGTTGTCCTAAATAAATTCCCTTTTCTTTTTGAAGAAGATAGGATTGTTGAACCTGGGCTTGATGAAAGTAAAGAATATTTTTCTTCGCTTTTTCCATCGCATCCATAAAAGCTGGATCACAAGCCTGAATTGCTTCATTTAATTCTTCTTCACTCACCTTCCATTGATCAATATCAATCCCATCAAAGGCCTTGGTATATTTTTTACAGGCTGCATCGCCATTTTCTTGTACATCCTTTAAAATATCCGCTACCTTAACTAAAATATCACTGGATATTTCTTGGGTTCGACTTAATAAATAAGAAGATAATTCTTTTTGATTTTCCTTATGAATTGGAGCGAGCATTTTCTTTCACCATTCCTTTCAAATCCTCTAAAAAACTTAAAACTTCTTTTCTTTTTAATTTAAAGCTTGCTTTATTTACAATGACACGTGCACTGATTGGACAAACCGTATCCAATACAACCAAGCCATTTTCTTTTAGGGTTGTTCCAGTTTCCATAATATCAACGATTCCATCACATAAACCTAAAATCGGAGACAACTCAACTGAACCATCAATTTTTATAATTTCAACATCCATTCCTTTGGAATGAAAATATTCACGTGCTACATTGGGATACTTTGTTCCAATCTTAATATGACCGACTTTATTTAATAAATCGATATCTGGAAGACTCGCAAGAATGAAGGCACATTTTCCAATTTCTAGATCCAACATTTCATAATAGTCTTTACTACCTTCTAAAATCGTATCCTTTCCAACAACACCAATATCTGCAACACCATGCTCAACATAGGTTAGACAGTCATTGGATTTCACTAAAAAGTAACGAATGTCTTTTTTGGTATCTGGAAAGACTAAAGCTCTTCCCTTATCTTTTAGTTTTTCAATTCCATAATCGCATTGTTCAAGCATTGCGACTGTTTTCTTTTCCAAACGTCCTTTGGTTAAGGCTATTGATAAGCTCATTCGATGACCTCCACTTCTTCTTTTGACCATACTACAAGTTCAACATTGTATTCCTTACGTAATTCTTTAGCTTTTTTATAGGCTTCCATTTGTTTTTGAACCGGATAACAAACTTTAATTTGTTTGATTGGATTGTCTTTGACAACCTCTAATAAATAATCAAGCTTCACACTAAAGCCACAAGCGGATAAGTCACGACCAAATTTTTTCAATAAAGAATCATATCGTCCACCACTGAGAACACTATGTCCAACGCCATTGACAAAGCCTTCAAAAATAATACCGGTGTAATAATCCAAATGAGGGACCTTTCCTAAATCAAATTGGATAAAGGAACCATATCCTAATTCATCCAATTGTTCATATAAATGCTTTAAATCTAAAATCACTTTCTTTAATTTGTCATTAAAACTAACTTCATAGGCTTGATCCAATACCGAAGCATCACCACCTAAGATTGGCAAAGCTTCAAAGAAGGATTTTTCATCCTCTGTTAAACCCAATTGTTCAAGATAGACCTTTAGATCAACTAAGCTTTTTGTATCAATCAAATGGGCTAAATCCACTTGTTGTTGATCACTTAATCCTAAATCCTTACAAGCAATTTTAAAATAATCACTATTTCCAATTTCTAAGGTATAGTCATCTACTTCAAAGCTTGCCATTGTATCTAACGCAAGCAATAAAACCTCTAAGTCATGAAAGCTATCTAAGCCTATCAATTCAACTCCGCAATCGCTGACCTCCCCCATTTGACCACCAAACATTTGACGGACCTTATAGACATTGGAGCAATAACGGAAACGATAAGGCGGATCGACCTTATTAAATTTTGAAGCACATACACGAGCAATTGGAACGGTCATATCGGTTCTCAATGCTAAGATTTGACCATCTTGATCAAAGAATTTATACATATCCTGTTCATTTAACGTACCATATGCATTTTCATAGGTTCGATAAAACTCAATTGCTGGGGTAATGATTTCTTGATACCCATAAGAAGTAAAGACCTTTTCAATACGATTTCTTAAAGCTCTTTTCTTTCGACAATCATCTAAAATTAAATCACGCATACCTAATGGAATTTGTATTTGACTCATAATAGCCTCCTTTATAAACAAAAAAAACGTCCCATAAGGACGTTTATAACGCGGTTCCACCTTACTTTATCATCATTTCACAATGATGACCTTACCAAGTGCTGTCACACTCTGGTCCGATAACGGAGACAACCGGATTACACTACTGCATTCGCATAATCAACTCCAGGATGTGTTCATTTGGGCTTCCTCTTTCTTTGCACCAACCAGAAAGTCTCTAAAAGTAAACGTACAAACTACTACTTCCCTTCAATGTTTTAACTTTTGTAATTAATATAGCACTTTGTGAACAGTTGTCAACCATTTATTGACAGAAAGAGGAATCACAT
>CAVKAP010000061.1:0-19165 GCA_963654445.1 Segatella copri | reverse complement strand
TTTCCAAAGGATTGATAGCTTTTAGTTATTTATTTGATAAAAATAAATTATTAGTAAAATGATTGCGCTTGCATTATACTCATTATAGAAAAGAGGTAAATAAGATGATTCTTGATGATTTAAAAGCAAAAGTTCAAGGTAAAAAGATTCGTATTGTTTTTACAGAAGGTGAAGACTATCGAATTCAGGAAGCCGCTGTAAATCTTGTAAAAGATGATGTATGTGTTCCTGTATTATTAGGAGTAAAAGAAGAAATTGAAAAAACAGCAGCTGAATATAATTTTGATTTAACTGGAACGGAAATGATTGATCCAGCTACATATGAAAACTTTGATGCAATGTTTGATCGTATGATGGAATTACGTGCTGGTAAAATTACGGAAGAAAAAGCAAAACAATTATTAAGCCAAACAAACTACTTTGGAACGATGTTAGTTCAAATGGGAGAAGCTGCTGGTTTATTAGGTGGTGCAACTTACTCAACTGCTGATACAGTTCGTCCAGCTTTACAATTGATTAAATGTAAACCTGGTAACAAAATTGTAAGCTCATGCTTCTTATTGATCCGTGGTGAAGAACAATTAGTATTCGGTGACTGTGGTATCAATATTGATCCAACCGCTAGTCAATTGGTTGATATTACAATTCAAACAGCAAAATCAACAAAGAACTTTGGAAAAGATCCAGTTGTTGCGTTATTATCATTCTCTACAAATGGTTCAGCTAAAGGTGATGACGTTACAAAGATGAAGGAAGCTTTAGCAAAATTACAAGAAATGCCATTAGACTTCCCAGTGGATGGAGAAATGCAATTTGACTGTGCAGTCAATGAAGATGTTGCTGCGAAGAAATTCCCTGGTTCAAAGGTTGCAGGACATGCTAATACTTTTATTTTCCCAAATATTTCAGCAGGAAATATCGGATATAAGATTGCTGCTCGTTTAGGTGGATTCACCGCAATGGGTCCATTACTTCAAGGCTTGAATGCTCCAATTAATGACTTATCACGTGGATGCGTTTGGGAAGAAGTTTACAACAACGCAATCATTACAGCTAATCAAACATTAATGGATTAATTGAAAGTGAGAATATTTTCTCACTTTTTTTGTGGTTTAAGCTATAATGAAGCCATGGAAACTTTTAAATATGATGTAGATATGGGAGCAATAATGGATTTTGTCGAAGACCGCTTTATTTTGGTCATCAAAGACGAAACCTGGAATCAAGAAGAGCTGAACCTTTTAAAACAGATGGATTTACATTTTTGTTATACACAAGATATTGCCATCTTTGTATTAGAAGGTGGGGATATTGATTCAAGTGATTTTTACTTCAATATACAAGACTGTGATTGGAAGGATGAACTATTAAAAAAAGAGGTCTTAGATCTTGAAGTCGTTTTATTAAATAAAAAGAATGAAATTTGTTGGAAAAAAGCAAAGACCTTTTCAAAAGAAGAGAGTTCGAAGATTTTAGATTGCTTAAATAGACAAGCCCGTGTAGAATTTATGCAAGGTGAATATGATGTGAATGTTTTAGGCATTCAAAGTGCATATCAACCTTATGAGCTAAATAAATATGCGATTTTGTCAACAAAATTGTAGGAGGGTGTATGAAAGCAATTATTAGTGTAATCGGTCAAGACCGAGTTGGTATTTTGGCAATGGTAGCCAATGAATGTTCAGACTATAATTTGAATATTGAAGATGTATCACAAACGATTGTGAATGGTATTTTTACAATGACAATGAGTATTTCCATTGATGAAATCAAAGGCGCTTTTACAGACTTTGTTGAACATATGGATCATAAAGGAAAAGAAAACAACCTAGAAATTCGTGTTATGCATCAAGACATTTTTAATTCGATGCATCGCATTTAGGAGGACCTTATGCAAGTAAGTGAAATTCAACAAACCATTCGAATGATTGATGAGGAATGCTTGGATATCCGTACTATTACGATGGGAATTAGTTTGATGGATTGTATGGATCCAGATATTCATAAATCTTGTGCAAAGGTCGAAGAAAAGATTTGTCGATTAGCGAAAGATCTTGTTGCGACAGGAAATGAAATCGAAAAGACCTATGGAATTCCGGTTGTAAATAAACGAATTAGTGTAACACCAATTTCCATGTTGGTTGCATGTAGTGGTGGCAATCCTGTTGAATATGCATTGACTCTAGAGCGTTGTGCGCAAAAGCTAGGGGTTGATTTTATTGGAGGTTACTCTGCTCTTGTTCAAAAGGGTTATGCCCATGGTGATTTGGAATTGATTGAATCGATTCCAGAAGCTTTAGCTAAAACCGATCATGTTTGTTCAAGTGTTAATATTGGTTCTACAAAAGCTGGCATCAATATGGATGCCGTACGTAAGATGGGGAAAATTGTTAAACAATGCTCAGAAGCAACCAAAGACAATAATTGTTTAGGTGCTGCGAAGCTTGTCGTTTTCTGTAATGCGGTTGAGGATAACCCATTTATGGCTGGTGCTTTCCACGGTGCTGGAGAAGCGGATTGTGTTATTAATGTTGGTGTATCAGGGCCTGGTGTTGTTCGTGCTGCTTTGGCAAAGGCACAACCACATATTGCGATGGATGAATTGGCGGATATTGTAAAGAAAACAGCCTTTAAAATTACGCGTATGGGACAATTGGTTGGTACGGTTGCATCGGAAAAATTAAAGGTTCCATTTGGGATTGTGGATTTATCCTTAGCACCAACTCCAGCCGTTGGGGATAGTGTTGCTCATATTCTAGAAGAGATGGGATTGGAACAATGTGGTGCCTATGGCACAACCGCCTGTCTTGCAATGTTAAATGATGCTGTAAAAAAAGGTGGAGTTATGGCTACAGGGCATGTTGGTGGATTATCGGGTGCCTTTATTCCAGTGAGTGAAGATGCAGGTATGATTGCAGCAGCTGAAGCAGGAACACTAACAATGGAAAAGCTAGAAGCGATGACGGCTGTTTGTAGTGTTGGTTTAGATATGATCGTTATTCCAGGGGATACATCCGCATCGATTATTTCTGGAATTATTGCCGATGAAGCAGCCATTGGTATGGTCAATACCAAAACGACCGCTGTTCGTGTGATTCCGGCAATCGGTAAAGAAGTAGGCGATATGTTAGATTTTGGTGGCTTATTGGGATCAGGTCCCGTTATGCCAATCAATCAAACCGATAATTCGGTCATGATTGAAAGAGGAGGACGTATTCCAGCTCCATTACAAGCTCTCAAAAACTAACTTGCATATTTTCATTCGATAAGTATAATATCTGTATAAACAAAGAAGAGAAGTAGTATAAACAAGAGAATTGATAGAGAGACGATGCTTGGTGGAAATCGTTAAGGACTTGTTTAGAACGTGTCTTGGAGTTTCGTTGTCGAATCGAGGCAATGACGTGAATTCGCGTTAAGAATGAGGTGTCATCCATAAAGAATGGATGGAATTAAGGTGGTACCGCGATAAAGATGTCGTCCTTTTCTAAGGGACGACTTTTTATATATTTTCAAAAAAGGAGAGAAGATCATGAAAAAATTTGTAAAAGTAGCGTTAGCAGCTGTATTAACTGTATCGGCATTGGGAGTTGCCAATACATCCGCAATGGCCAAAGAAAAAGAAGTCATCACAGTCGGAATTTCACCAGACTACAAGCCATATGAATCATTGAACAAACAAAATAAAATGGTTGGATTCGATATTGATATGGTCAATTGGTTTGAAGATTATTTAAGTAAAGAAGAAGGAAAAACGGTTGATTTCAAATTTAAACAAATGGATTTTGACAACATCGTCACACAAATCCAAGGGGATCAAATTGACATCGGTATTTCTGGATTTACTTATAGTGAAGATCGTAAGGTAGAATGGTCAAATCCATATTTAGGATCAAGCCAAGTTGCAGTTGTTCCAGTTGGATCCGATATTACTTCATTGGATCAATTGGAAGGAAAAGCCTTAGCTGCACAAACTGGTGCAACGGGTGAACAAGCTGCTAAAGAAGTAAAGGATGCAGAAGTAACTGGTTTAAAAAATGTTCAAGATATTATGAATGCATTAAGTGCAAATCAATATGATGCAGCAATCATTGATTCAGGTGTCGCAAATGAATATGCACAAAGTGGTCAATATACTGTATTAGATGGAACTTTAATGGATGAAAAGAACTATATTATTGCTAAAGAAGGAAATACAGAAATGATTGAAAAAATCAACAAAGCAATCGATGCCTTCACAAAGAGCAAAAAATATCAAAAATTGTGTAAAAAATACAGTTTAACTGCGATTGAAGCTTAGAAAAGAAAGGTGATAGAATGTTTCCAGCATTTGCAGAAGTATTTACAGGCGAAAACATTATCTATCTAGCAAAAGGTGCGCTGCTATCCTTGTTGATAGCGGCGATTTCCTTATTGTTTGGATTGATTTTAGGGATAATTGGAGCCAGTGGAAAACGCTCTAAGCATGCACTTCCACGCATCATTGCCAATTTATATGTTGAAATTATCCGAGGAACGCCTTTGTTGTTACAAATCTTATTGATTTTTTCCGTTATTCCTTCGATTTATACCGCAATCACTGGATCGGTATTACGAATCAACGTGTATTTAATTGGTGTTATTGCCCTTTCTTTAAATAGTGGTGCCTACCAAACTGAATTGATCCGAAGTGGAATCAATGGGGTGGATAAAGGCCAATGGGAGGCGTGTGAGACCTTAGGTCTTTCCCAAAAACAGACAATGCGTCATGTTATCTTACCGCAAGCCTTTAAACGGATTATTCCACCAGTAATCAGTGAATTTATTACCTTGATTAAAGATTCATCCTTGGTCAGTACCATTGGAGCTATTGAATTATTAAAAGGAGCACAGGTTATTGGAACTGAATATTATGATGTTATGTCTCCTTACATCTTAGCTGCCATTTTTTATTTAATTATGACGGTAAGTGTTTCTTATTTAGGTAGATATGTAGAAAAGAGGTTGGCCGCTAGTGATTAAAGTTGAACATATTAGCAAGCATTTTGTGCATACCCATGCCTTAAAAGATGTGAGTTTAGAAATTGAAAAGGGTGAAATCGTAAGCTTAATTGGTCCGTCAGGATCAGGAAAGAGTACCTTATTACGCTGTATTAATGGATTAGAGATTCCTGAGAAAGGGAAGGTCTATCTTGAAGATGAATGGATGAATTCAAAGGATGAAGCGAAGTTCAGTGCCCAAAGAAAAAAGATGGGTTTTGTCTTCCAGCATTTTAATTTATTTCCAAATATGACTGTTTTAGCCAATTGTACTCTAGCTCAGACGGAAGTCTTAGGACGAAGTCAAGAAGAAGCGGAAAAAATTGCGATGGAATATTTACAAAGAGTTGGTTTAAAAGAAAAGCGTGATGAATTTCCAAATAAATTATCCGGTGGACAAAAACAGCGTGTTGCGATTGCTCGTGCGCTTTGTATGAATCCAGAAATCATGTTATTTGATGAACCAACCAGTGCTCTAGATCCAGAAATGATCAAAGAGGTCTTAGAGGTTATGACCGATCTTGCCAAAGAGGGAATGACTATGATTGTTGTTACACATGAAATGGGCTTTGCTCGTAAGGTTGGAAGTCGTGTTGTTTTCTTGGACCAAGGACAAATTATTGAAGATGCACCAAGTGAAGAATTCTTCTCGAATCCACAATCAGATCGTGCAAAAGATTTTTTAAGCAAGGTATTCTATCAATGAAATTAGCTAATTTTAAAGTTGAACAATGGATGGACGATTACGAAATGCAGGCCAAGTATAATTTAACCGATACCTGTGCTATGCCAATCTCCTTAAAAGAATTATTAGAGATGGAATCCATTGATTTTGACTTAATTTTGGATTACGGAATGATTACCGGATCGGATGAGGTAAAAGAAGGCATTTTATCTTTATATGAAACAGGAAGCTTTGAAAATGTCACAACCTGTCATGGTTGTTTAGAAGCCAATACAATGGTTATTGATACCTTGCTTGAAGCAGGGGATCATGTTATTACCTTTGAGCCAGGCTATCAACAATTTATGGAAATGCCAAAATCCATAGGATGTGATGTGAGTGTTTTGCCTTTACATTTACCTCGATGGCAACCGGATATAAAGGATGTTAGAAATGCCATTCAAGCCAATACCAAGATGATCCTTCTAAATAATCCCAATAATCCTACTGGGGTTTTATTTGATGAAGCTTTTATTTTTGAATTAATTGAAGAATGTAAAAAAAGAAAAATTTATATTTTATGTGATGAGGCCTATCGAGGCTTTACGAATCAAAAATCAATCAGTGACCAATATGAATGGGGGATTTCAACCGGTTCTTTAAGTAAGGTCTTCTCTTTAGCTGGTCTTCGTTATGGGTGGATAAAAGCCAATAAGGAGATCATACATCAGCTTAATATACGTAGAGATTACGTTATGATTTCAACCGGACCATTATTAGATGCCTTGGCATCGATTGCTTTTAAGCATAAAGATTTTTTTCTTGAAAGAAATCGAAGCTATATTGATACCAACAAAAAGATTATTCAAGACTGGCTAGAAAAGAATCCAGCCTTTCATTTAGAAATTCCGGAAGCATCCACGGTCAGTTTTTTAAACTATGATTTTAACTATCCGAGCGAAGAATTTGCGAAGGATTGTCTTAATCAAATTGGTGTTTTCTTCGTTCCAGGTGCTTGTTTCGGCTATGAGAACTATTTACGCTTGGGATTAGGAAGAGAGCCAGAAGGTTTTAAAGAAGGCTTAGAGAAGTTAAGTGAATGGTGTCAAAAGAATTTGAAAGACTAGTACATAAAGGTGCTAGTTTTTTTAGATAGTTGATTCTTTTTTTTGAACTATGCTAAACTGAATGAAGATTGAGGTATACCGATGAGAAAAATTTTGTTTATAGCTGGATTGGTCTTATTAAGTGGATGCTCCAGTGTACAAAGCATTATAAATAATGACACAACAAAAGATCCAACCAAAGAAACGAAGAAAAAGATCGTAAAAGAAGTGACAGTTTCCTGTCAAAATGATGGAGAAACGACAATGACATTGGTTGCAAAAGGGGATCAATTAACTTCTTTGAAGCAGGTGAGCTATGTATCTTATTCTGACATGGGAATTGAAATAAGCGATGAAATGAATAAAGATACCATTCAAGAAAAAGTCAATGAGGCTTTAAATGAAAAATACAAATATATTGATGGACTTCATGTTGTTGGAAATTTAATGAATGACAAAGTAGAAATCACTATGACCATTGATTTTACAAAGGCTGATTTAGATGAATTGGTTGATAATGGTTTATTGGATCAAGCAGAAAAAGAAAACGATAAAGTGTCTTTAAAGAAAACAATGCAGGCATATACAGACAATGGCTATGCTTGCCAAGAACAATAAAAGCGGAATGTCCGCTTTTTTTAAAGGAGAAGTGCAATGCGTTATTATATAGCAGATAATCATTTTTATCATCGAGCTCTTTTGGATAAGATGGATTGCAGGGGCTTTGATGATGTGGAAGAAATGAATGAATACATGATTTCTCAATGGAATAAAAAGGTAAGAAAAAACGATGAAGTCATAATTTTGGGAGATTTATCTTGGGGAAATTGTGAACAAACCCAAGAAATTTTAGATCGATTAAAGGGGAAGCTATTCATGATTCGAGGGAATCATGATTATTTTCTAGATGATAAAAACTTTGACTCTTCTCAATTTGGATGGATTCGAAATTATAAAGAGCTCAATGACAATCGTCGAAAGGTGGTTTTATCGCATTACCCCATAGCTTGTTATAACGGCCAATATCGAAAGGATGCAAGTGGACAGCCAAAGACATATATGTTGCATGGTCATATTCATGCAACCCAGGATCAAGCCTTATTGGATTGCTATCAAGACATGGTGATTCATACCCAGCATCGTTCCATTTCAGGAAATATGGAAACCATCCCTTGCCAGTTGATCAATTGCTTTTGTATGTATTCTGATTATATGCCGATGACCTTAGATGAATGGATTGAAATTGATAAAAAAAGACGGCAAAGTAATAATAAAAATGATACAATATAAGCAAAGAGGATAAACTATGGAACAATTGCATCAAAAGAAGGGATCAAAGGCCCTATATGTTCAGATTAAGGATATTTATCGAAAGAAAATATTAAATGGAGAATTAAAATTAGGGGATAAAATAGAGAGTGAATTAGATATTCAAAAGAAATTTGGTGTTTCACGTATTACCGCCAGACAAGCTATTCTTGATTTAGAAAAGGAAGGTATGGTTAAAAGAGGTCGTGGTAAGGGAACGTTTGTGATTTGGCGACCAGGAATTGAAGAGGATTTGACTCATGTTTCAAGCTTTACGCAAGAGATGGAAGCCATTGGTCGTACACCAGGTACTTTTTCTGTTCAAATTACAATTGAGAAATTAGATGAACAAACGGCACGTGAATTTAACACCGATTCGGATGAGTTGATGTATTGTGTTCGACGTGTACGTACAGCGGATGATGTAAAGATTGTTTATATGGTTTCTTATTATCCTTTGTCAACGAACCTACCAATGGATCCAAATTTAATTCGTAATTCAATATATGAATTTTTAGATTATACAGGTTCTGGTATTCCAGTTCATATTAAAGAGAAAATAAGAGCAGAGGTTCCAAATGAAGAAACGATTGAAGCTCTAAATATATCAAAAAATCAACCGATTTTATTCCGTTCAAGAATTTCATACAGTGAAAATCATGAACTATTAGAATTATCAAAATGTTATTTTAGAGGCGATTTATACGCCTATACTATTGAAACATCCAGCAAAGAGTGAGAAATCGCTCTTTTTTTTGAAGTGAATAGAAATAAAAAAAGAGTCCGAAGACTCTTTACTTTCAAATGGTGACGCGTACGGGATTCGAACCCGTGAATGCATGCGTGAAAGGCATGTGAGTTAACCGTTTCTCCAACGCGCCATCTTTATTTCATGACCTGTCTTTGACAAGTGCTCACTTATACTAACATGCAAATAGCACTTGTGCAAGCTTTTTTTTAAAAAAAATGAATTTTTTTTAAAAAAATAATCAAAAGCCTTTATATAAAGTACTTTTTTCAAAAAAGTATTGCACTTTATTTTTATTTATCATACAATAAGCAAGCATGCGTGGCAGAGTGCGCATTCACTCATTATGACCACTGCATAAGAGACAATAGATTAGGAGGTCGTCTTATGGCAAAGAAAAATGCGAAAGTAGTTAAAGTATGTAAACTACAATTTATGGCTGGACAAGCTAAACCAGGACCTGCTTTAGCAAGTGCTGGAATCAACATGCCTCAATTCTGTACGGCATTTAATGATGCAACAAAGGACCGTCAAGGTGAAGTTGTACCAGTTGTTATTACTGCATTCGAAGACAAGAGCTTTGAATTCGTAACAAAAACAACACCAGCAGCAAACTTATTAAAGAAAGCTGCAAATATTAAAAAGGCAAGTAGTGATCAAAAAGTGGTTTCTGGAACAATTACCGTTGATCAATTAAAAGAAATCGCTGAATACAAAATGCCAGACTTAAATGCCAATGATGTTGAAGGTGCTATGCGTATTGTAGCTGGTACAGCTCGTAACATGGGTATTAAAATTGAAGGATTTGAATAGGAGGGTAAATCGATATGGCTAAGAAAAGTAAACGTTATTTAGAAGCTGCAAAATTGGTTGACTCATCAAAAAACTATTCAATCGAAGAAGCAGTTGCTTTATTAAAAAAAGTTGCTACAAGCAAAATGGATGAATCTGTTGAATTATGCTTCAACTTAAATGTTGACCCACGTCACGCAGATCAATTAATCCGTGGTGCTATGGTTTTACCAAACGGAACTGGTAAAACACAAACAGTTGCTGTTGTAGCTGAAGGTGAAAAAGCAAAAGAAGCACAAGAAGCTGGAGCTGACTTTGTAGGAGATCAAGAATTAATCGATAAGATTTCTAAAGGTTGGTTTGATTTCGACGTTTTAGTTGCTACACCTAATATGATGGGTAAATTAGGACGTTTAGGACGTGTTTTAGGTCCTAAAGGATTAATGCCTAACCCTAAAACTGGTACGGTAACAATGGATGTTGCCAATGCCATTGATGAAATCAAAAAAGGTAAAGTTACTTACCGTGTTGACCGCGATGGTAACTTAAACGTAATGATTGGTAAAGTAAGTTTTGAAGATGAAAAATTAGTTGAAAACTTCAAAGCAATGTACACTCGTATTGTAAAAGCTCGTCCTTCTACAATTAAAGGTACTTACATGAACACTTGTGTTCTTACTTCTACTATGGGTCCTGCTATCCATGTAGTTATGGAATAATCGGTTGACAAAAAATCGATAAACGTTTAATATTCACTTGTTATCAATATTCCAAAGACAGTAACGGCAAATTGCTTAATTATGTTACCGAGGGTTGATGCACTTTAGGATGCTCATTTATACCCGCGCTTTGGTGCGGGTTTTTCTTTGAATATTGTTACAATATAGAAAGATGAGGTAGACGAATGAATCAGGAAATTCTTGCCCAAAAAGAAGCCTTGGTCGCTGAATTAGCTGATAAAATGCAAGCTGCTAGCTCTGTTGTTATGGTTGAATACCGTGGTTTAACAGTTGCAGAAGCTACAGAATTACGTCGTAACCTTCGTGCAGAAGATGTAGAATTCAAAGTTTACAAAAACGGAATTTCTCGTCGTGCTGCTGATAAATTAGGATACGATGAATTCAGCAAAGGTTTAGTTGGACCTAACGCTTTAGCATTTGGTAAGGATCCAGTTGCTCCTGCTCGTGTTTTAGCAAAATTTGCGAAAGATCACGAAGCATTAGTATTAAAAACTGGAATCGTTGATGGAGAAGTTGTCGGAGAAGACGTTATCCAAAAATTAGCTGCATTACCTAACAAAGAAGGTATGTTGGCACGTTTTGCTTCAACATTGAATGCACCAGTCATCAAATTTGCTATGACTGTTAAAGCATTAGCAGAAGCAAAAGAAAATGGAACTGTAAAAGAAGCAGATGAAGCACCAGCTGAAGCTGCTGAACAACCAGCTGTTGAAGAAGCAGCTGCTGAATAATTAGGAGGAAAATAAAAATGGCTAAATTAACTCAAGAAGATATCCTTGCTTACTTAGAAGAAGCTACAATTTTAGAATTAAATGACTTAGTAGGAGCTATCGAAGAAAAATTCGGTGTTGTTGCTGCTGCTGCTGTTGCTGCACCTGCTGCAGCTGCTGAAGAAGCTGCTGGACCTAGTGAAGTAACTGTTACTTTAACTGACATCGGAGCTACAAAAGTTAAAGTTATCAAAGCAGTACGTGAAATCACTGGTTTAGGATTAGTAGATGCTAAGAAATTAGTAGACGGATGCCCAAGTGCAATTAAAGAAAACATTGATCCAGAAGAAGCTGAAGAAATCAAAAACAAATTGGTTGAAGCTGGAGCAACTGTAGAAGTTAAATAGTAGAAAATGCTCTAAAAGCCCTTATATAAAGGGCTTTTTTGTTTTTTAAGTATACTTTATATATACTTTTATAAAAATGTTAGTGTTCGATATCATGTCGAGCACTTTTTTTGTGCTTCTTTCTTTACATTTATTTACAAATATTTAACAGAACTAGACGATAGTCTTGATATATAAGCGCTACTATCTACTTGTAAAAAAATTCAGGAGGAAATACAAAATGAAAAAGGTAGCTTCGTTATTTATGGCAGCTGCAATGACAGCAGGTCTATTAACAGGCTGTGGATCGAGTGATACAAGCTCGTCAAGTTCAGATTTAGAAGGGACAATTACAGCGGCAGGTTCTAGTGCTCTAAAACCATTAGTTGATAAAGCAAGTGAAAAATTTATTGAAAACAATCCAAATGTTTCGATTACGGTCGATGCTGGTGGATCTGGTGAAGGTTTAAAACAAGTTTCTGAAGGAACAGTTTCAATTGGTAACTCTGATGTTGCAGCAGAAGAAAAATTAGATGAATCTCAGGCAAGTGAATTGGTTGATCATCAAGTTTGTGTTGTAACAATGGCTCCAATCGTTAATAAAGATGTAACCGATGCAGGTGTCAAGGATTTAACAACCGATCAATTAATTTCAATCTTTACTGGAGAAACAACTAACTGGAAAGATTTAGGCGGACCAGATGAAGATATCGTCTTAGTTACACGTCCATCTTCTTCAGGAACTCGTGCAACCTTTGAAAAATATGCATTAAATGGAAATTCAGAAGCTGAAAACAAGAGTATGGAAACAGATGATTCAGGTGTCTTATTAAAGAATGTTGCGGATACAAAGGGTGCAATTGGTTATGTTGCTTTATCTTATCTTGTTGATAATGATGATGTAGATACTGTATCGATTGATGGTGTTGAACCTACATTAGAAAATACTTATAACGGAACCTATAAAGTATGGACAATGGAACATATGTATACCAAAGGTAAGGGTACAAAAGCTGATAAAGCATTTATTAAATACATTATGTCTGATGACTTCGCAAGTGCTACTGAAGATCTAGGATATGGTGTTTCTTCAAAAATGGAAAGCACTGATCATTAACAATGAAGCGGGCAATGCCCGCTTTACTTAACGAATGAAGGAGGTTAGTATGGACCGTTCAAATGAAAAAGGGATGTTTGTGAAAGAGACCCTATGGAGAACCATTGCTACCATTGGCGGTTTGTTTGTGATTGGTTTGACCTTAATTATTGGTGCTTTTCTTGTTTATAAAGGAAGTGCAACGTTCTTAAAGTTTGGTCATAGCTTATGGAGCTTTTTAGGAACAAGTGAATGGAGTCCGGTGGACAATTCTTCCGGTGGAGGATCGGTTGGTGCATTGATCTTTATTGCTGGATCACTTGCGACCTGTGGTTTGGCTCTATTGATTGCGACACCTTTATCTTTAGGCTCTGCTATCTTTATGACAGAGATTTCAAAGAAGTTTGGTGAAAAGTTCTTCCGCCCAGTTGTCCAAATATTTGCAGGTATTCCATCGGTTGTTTATGGATGGGTTGGTTTAACAGTTTTAGTTCCAGCAATTAAATCTATTTTCAATCTACAGGTTGGACAATCCATTTTAGCAGCTGGAATGGTCTTAGCTGTTATGATTTTCCCAACAATTACCAGTGTCGCAAGTGATGCGATTGCAGCTGTACCAAAAAGCTGCAAGGATGGAGCATATGGACTAGGCTCTACACGTTGGCAAGCCATTTATCGAGTGATTATTCCAGCAGCAAAATCGGGTATTATTTCAGCCGTTATTATGGGCTTGGCACGTGCCTTTGGTGAAGCCTTAGCGGTTGCGATGGTTATTGGACAAACAACCGCAATGCCAGATGGTTTGTTTTCTCGTTCAAAAACAATTACAACTGAAATTGCAGCCCAAATGGGAAATGCGATGGAAGGTGGCGAATTGAAATCAGCTCTATGGACAATGGCTTTGTTGCTATTTTTGATTTCATTGTTATGTATCTTTTTAATTCATCGATTTAATCGTGAACAGGAAGGAGAATAAAATGGAAAAAAGAATTCAAAGAGCAAAACTGTGCGATAAGATTGCGACGGGAATCTTTGTGGCGATTGCCGGCTTATTCTTCTTGCTCTTATTTGGATTTGCTGGAAAAGTAATCATTGGAGGTTTTCTTGGTGCAAAGCCAGAAATGTTCCGATTTGCGATGAATGGAGCTATAGGAAATCAGTTGTTTAATACGATTTACCTTGTTTTTATCTCCTTGCTTGTTTCTTGTCCAATTGGTGTTTTTGCCGGAATATATTTAGCAATGTATGCCAAAAAGGGACGATTAACAAAAGTAATCCGAATTTGTATTGAGACCTTATCAAGCTTACCTTCTATTGTTGTTGGTTTATTTGGTTATTTGGTTTTCTTGGTTGCTTTAGGAATGGGGAAAAGTTTATTAGCAGGAGCTTTATCCATTTCGATTCTAACCTTACCTTTAATTACAACAACGACTGAGGATGCGATTCGTGGTCTTCCTGCAGGTTATTTACAAGGTTCCTTAGGAATGGGAGCAACCAAATGGCAATCGGTTTTCCATGTTTTATTGCCAGCTTGCTTACCTCGTATTATGACCGGTGTCATTTTAGCAGCAGGACGTGGATTTGGAGAAGCAGCTGCATTACTTTATACAGCGGGATCTGGTTCGATGCTCAATTGGAAAAATTGGAGCTTTACATCACCAACCAGTCCACTTTCTTTAATGAGACCAGCAGAAACCTTATCGATTCAAATTTGGAACTTACAAATTAATGGACAAAATCCAGATTTAGCAAATTTAGCTTCGGCGATGTTGTTGGTATTGGTATTAGCTTTCAGTATTGGAGCGAATGCACTTTCTCGACATATTCAAGCCAAAAACGCAAGTGAAAGGGGATAAATATGTCTAACATAAAATTTAATTGCGAGCATGTAAATTTACATTATGGTGAGTTTCATGCCTTAAAAGATATTAATATGAAAATTCATGCCAATGAAATCACTGCTTTTATTGGGCCATCTGGTTGTGGAAAATCAACCTTTCTTAAGACCTTGAATCGAATGAATGACTTTGTCGAGGTTGCCAAAGTAGATGGAACGATTACGATGGATGGCAAAAATATTTTTACGGAAATGGATGGAATTGAATTACGACATGATGTTGGAATGGTTTTTCAACAGCCCAATCCATTTCCTAAAAGCGTCTATGATAATGTAGCTTATGGGCCACGTATTTTTGGAATTAAAAAGAAAAAAGATTTAGATGAAATTGTTGAACGTTCTTTACGTCAAGCAGCGATTTGGGATGAATTAAAGGATCGTTTGAATAAAAGTGCATTAGGCTTATCAGGTGGTCAGCAACAGCGTCTTTGTATTGCACGTACTCTAGCTGTACAACCAAAGGTGATTTTAATGGATGAACCTACTAGTGCCCTTGATCCGATTTCAACAAGCAAGATTGAAGATTTAGCGGTTGAATTAAAGAAGGATTATACCATTGTGATGGTTACCCATAATATGCAACAGGCTGCTCGTATTTCGGATAAGACGGCATTCTTCTTATTGGGTGAAATGGTTGAATATGCGGAAACAGAAAAGCTGTTTGCCAATCCACAGGACGAAAGAACAGAACGATATATTACAGGAAGGTTTGGATAGGATCATGCGAGATGTGTTTGAAAAAAGTTTAGAAGAGTTACATCAAATGATGCTAGAAATGGGACAGGATTGCCAAAGCATCATTGCGAATACCTATAAAGCTTTAATTAAAAATGATTTAGAAGTGGTGGATGCAATTCGTAGCTATGAAAATAAAATCAATCATTTAGAAAGAAACATTGAAAATAAATGTATGCAGCTTTTATTGCTACAAGCACCCATTGCCACGGATTTAAGAAAGGTATCCAGTGCTTTAAAAATGATTACTGATTTAGAGCGTATTGGAGATCATGCATATGATATAGCGGATATTATCAAGAAGAATAAGACACTACCAAGCTATGTTGGTGAATTGCCATTTAAAGAAATCGCAAAAACGGTAATGAAAATGGTGGATGACTGTATGACTGCCTTTGTTAATAATGATAAGGACTTAGCCTATAAGGTAATTAAGGAAGATGATGAGGTCGATCAATATTTTGACCAAATCTATAATGCACTAGCTGATGGCATTGGTTCGAAGAATCATGCTGATCTTGACTTGTTGATGATAGCAAAATACTATGAGCGAATTGGTGATCATGCAGTAAATATCGCAGAATGGGTTGTCTATGCGATTACCAATGAGCATATGGGACTTGGTAAAAAGTAAAAAAGAAAACGGATAAACTGAAAAGCTATCCGTTTTTTTTTTACTCATTTAAAAGAATTTTTTGAATGCCATTATAAATGCCGTCTTCATAAACAGAAGTGGTTGAGAAATTTGCAAAGCCTTTTACATAATCAGTTGCATTGCCCATTGCTACACCGATGTCGGCTTTTTCTAGCATTAAAATATCGTTGGTAGAATCGCCAAAGCAAATAACGTCTTCCCATTTAAAATGAATTTTATCCATCATTAATTCAATACCATTGGCTTTATCGTTGGATTTATTAAAGACATCATACATAAAGCCATCGGTTTTAATGTTGATCAAGTCGGCTCGTAAATCAGGATGTGCTTCAATAAAATCTTCAAATTGACGTTTGTTCTTTGTTAAGATTACCGCATTGTAAGCTGCATGCCTCTTATGATAAGACTTACTGACATCATAGAATAAAGAATTTAAGACATTGCAATATTTACAGAAATCATACATTGGATAGAATTGATTATAAATATAGGTGGCGTCACCAAAATGGAACATTAAGCCTAATTCATTTGTTTCTGTAAAGGTTAAGATATCATCAATCGTATTTTTATCTAAAGGACTGGATGCGACCTCTTCAAAGGCTCCATCAAGAATATACGATCCGTTGATCAATACATAGTAATCAAATTGGATGCGTTTTAAGATATCATTCATTTGATTTAATGGTCGACCGGTTGCGGCACAAATCATATATCCCTCATGACGTAATTGATTGATCGCCTTGATTGTGGAATCCTGCACAATATCATTTTCGGTTTGGTAGAGTGTACCATCCATGTCAAAAAAGACAATTTTATGTTTCATTATTTTCACCTCATGGATATTATACGAAGAAATAATAAAAAAATAAAAAAGTTTTTGACAAATTCAGTGAAAAACAAGTATAATACACCTGCATGCGTAATTTGGGCATTTTGTGCCCATTATTTAACGGATGAAAATGACACACCCGGAAACGTGTGTTTAAATGTATTGAAAGGAGTGTTCTTATGCCTACAATCAATCAATTGATTCGTAAAGGTCGTAAGGCCAGCAAAGCGAAATCAAAGTCTCCAGCTTTGAATCGTGGTTACAACTCATTGCAGTCAAAACCAACAAACTTGTCAAGTCCACAAAAACGTGGAGTTTGTACGCGTGTTGGTACCATGACACCTAAGAAACCTAACTCAGCACTTCGTAAATATGCTCGTGTTCGTTTAAGTAATGGAATGGAAGTTACAGCTTATATTCCAGGAATCGGACATAACTTACAAGAGCATAGTGTTGTATTAATTCGTGGTGGTCGTGTTAAAGACTTGCCAGGTGTTCGTTACCATATTATTCGTGGAACATTGGACTGTGCTGGTGTTAACGAACGTAAACAAAGTCGTTCTCTTTACGGAACGAAAAAACCTAAAAAATAATCTACATGAGAGGAGGAATTTAAATGCCTAGAAAAGGTCACATTGCCAAACGTGATGTACTTGTCGATCCTATTTATAACTCTAAATTGGTTACTCGTTTAATCAACAAAATCATGTTAGATGGTAAAAAGGGAGTTGCACAAACTATTTTGTACAATGCGTTTGATATCGTAAAAGTAAAAACTGGGGAAGAACCAATGGCTGTATTTGAAAAAGCATTGGAAAATGTAATGCCTCAATTAGAATTGAAAGTTAGACGTGTAGGTGGTGCTAACTATCAAGTCCCTGTCGAAGTAAGCGATGAACGTCGTTTGACTTTAGGACTTCGTTGGATTGTAAACTATGCACGTTTAAGAAATGAAAAAACAATGGAACAACGTTTAGCAGCAGAAATTATTGATGCTTCTAACGGAACAGGTGCTAGCGTTAAAAAACGTGAAGACACTCATAGAATGGCTGAAGCAAATAAAGCATTTGCTCATTACCGTTGGTAGGAAAGGAGAGACAGTTGTATGCCTAGAGAATATGCATTGAAAGATACTCGTAACATTGGAATTATGGCCCATATCGATGCGGGTAAAACTACAACAACTGAACGTATCCTTTACTATTCAGGTGTTAACCATAAAATTGGAGAAACTCATGATGGTGCCAGTACAATGGACTGGATGGAACAAGAACAAGAACGTGGTATTACGATCACTTCGGCAGCTACAACTTGTCACTGGAAAAAATTAGATGGCACTGGAAATGAATGTCGTATTAATATCATCGATACACCAGGTCACGTTGACTTCACAGTAGAAGTTGAACGTTCTTTACGTGTATTAGATGGTGCCGTTACTGTTTTGGATGCCAAAGCAGGTGTTGAGCCTCAAACTGAAACAGTATGGCGTCAAGCAACGACTTATGGAGTTCCTCGTATTGTATTCGTAAACAAAATGGATGCAACTGGAGCTGACTTCATTATGTCATGCAATACGATCATTGATCGTCTAGGAGCTAAATCTTGTCCTATCCAATTACCAATTGGTGCAGAAAGTGATTTCGAAGGTATCGTAGATATCATCGAACGTAAAGCTTATAACTTTAGTGGTGACTTCGGTCGTATTATCACTGAAGTTGAAATTCCAGCTGACTTAGTTGATACGATGGAAGAATATCGTATGAAGTTATTGGAATACTTAGCAGATTATGATGAAGAATTCATGATGGTGGTATTAGAAGGAGAAGAACCTTCAATCGAAGAAATTAAACGTGTATTACGTATTGCGGTATGTAAAGGTGATTTCTTCCCAGTATTATGTGGATCTGCTTATAAAAACAAAGGGGTTCAACAAGTCTTAGATGCAGTTGTTGACTACTTACCTAGTCCAGTTGATGTACCATCAATTAATGGTGTTGACTTAGACGGAAATGAAGTTCAACGTCATCCAAGTGACAAAGAACCATTCTCTGCCTTAGCATTTAAAATCGCAGCTGACCCATTTGTTGGAAAATTATCTTTCTTCCGTGTTTATTCAGGTACTGCGGCAGCAGGTAGCTATGTATTAAACTCTACGAAGGATAAACGTGAACGTTTTGGACGTATCGTTCAAATGCACGCAAACTCACGTCGTGAAATTGATGAAGTATTTGCAGGAGATATCGCTGCAGCTGTTGGTTTAAAAATCACAACAACAGGTGATACATTATGTGATGAAAAGAATCCAGTTATTCTTGAATCTATGGAATTCCCTGAACCAGTTATTGAGTTGTCATTGGAACCAAAAACAAAAGCTGACCAAGATAAAATGGGCTTAGCATTAGCTAAATTAGCTGAAGAAGACCCTACTTTCAAAACATATACAAACGAAGAAACAGGACAAACAATTATTGCCGGTGTAG
>CAVKAP010000060.1:0-30412 GCA_963654445.1 Segatella copri | reverse complement strand
TAGGGCAGGAACTGCCCAAACCAAACGCTTGTGGATATCGTGTAAGACATACAGGCTACATCAAAGATGTCGTCTGTACGCAGTGGTAGATGAAGCAAGAAGCTCCGGCCTCTAAGCGTAAGCGTAGGCCGTGAGTAGTTCACTAAGTGGTATTCATCAAATGAGATGGACAGCTTTTTTGAAAAAGAAAAAGGCAATCGTAAAAGTTGATTTGACAACTGTGATTCAAATGCTTCAGACGTTATTAATTCCCATTGTAGAAACGATAACAGAAGGAAAGGATTGTCCAGTAAGTTGGAATCATAGATTAAAAGATTGGCAGTGGGAGTGTAAAATTAAGTGTGTAAGTTAGAGAATTGATTATCTAAAAAAAGGGAGGACAAATTTGTCTTCCCATTATTTTATTCACTATCGTCATCACTTGATTCAGCTAATTCTGGATGATTGACTAAGAATTCAGGATTATTTGTTTTCATATAATTGAAAATGGTTTGATCATGAATTTCAAAATTATATTTCTTTAAATAGAATTTCATACATTCAGTTGCTAAATCTGTGTCGCTGGATAAGCTATCTTTTAATTTACTTTTTACATCTTTGTAGTCATTTGTTTTTAAGATGGCAACATAGGCTGTTGTTGAATCATCGTCATCACTTTCAAAAACCTCATTGACAAGACCTGTTTTCTTTTGTTTGTACAAGGTGTTGACTAAACGTGTTGGAACACTTGAAGTTTTAGAAGTAATTAATGTTTCACTATCAGAGAAGCTTGAATCTGAGCTTTGGTATTGACTAAATACATCGGATTCGCTTGTTCCATTTTTCAATGCTTTTAATGCTTTTTTGGCTGTTTTTGTATTGTCACATTGAAGAATGATTGCCATGCTCGGTTTGTATTCTTTTTTAATTTCTTTTTTATTTGCATTGAAATACTTAGCTAATAACTTTTCAGCTTGAAGTGATGGCATGATGTATTCATCAATATAGCTTTGTTTGGTATAACCACCTTCGGATAGAGTCGTTTCAAAGTTATCACTACTATTTTTATAAGCTTCGTATTGTTCTTCTGCTTTTTGTTTTAAAGCCTTGCTTTGACCAACCTCTTTGTCATAGATAATCGATTGGATTTTAGAAATTGATTCACTGGCTCCATTTGAAGCTTTCAATAAATCATAAACCTCTTGTTTCGTGATCGTTTCATCACCAATGGTCATTACATTTTGATCACCTTTTGAAATAGAAGTCGTATGACCAGAACAAGCCGTTAATAGTAAAGAGAAACCAACAAGAAGGATACTTAGTTTTTTATTCATCGCTACTATCTCCTTCCTTTAATGAATCCATGTAGTCATTAATTTTTTCTTTTGTTTCTTTATCGTTAAATTTGATTTTTAATTTTTTAGCATTTGTTTGTAAGATTTTTGCTTCTAAGCCATCATTATTATTAAGGATTGCATTTAATAAAGCATCGGTTACACTACTATTTTTTGATTCATGTAGCTTATTGATATCTGTTTCATTCACATAAACTTTATAAAGGTAAGTTGAACCACTTGAATTGCTTGCACTAATCCAATCGGAGGTCTGTCCTTTTTCTAAATTTAAGGCTGCATTAATGACATCACTGCTTAATGAGCTATTTGAGCTTTCAGCATCATCTGCATCGATATAGCCATAAAAACCTTTATCGCTTGCAGTTGAATCTTCTGAATAAGCGGTTGCGGTCTTTTTAAAGCTTTGTTTACTTAATGCAGAATCAATATTGTCTTTTTTTGTTTGTTCATCTTCGGTTAGTGAATCAGCATCAGCTACCGACATCGAAATGATTGAAATCGTTCTTGGATTCTTTGCAGATAAGTTTGAAATTAATTCATCAAAGTGTTTATCGACATATCTTTCGTTCATCTTTGCTTCTTTGACACTGATTAAACAATATTTATTTAATTCATCGTAAGAAGAAAAACCATAGGCTGTTAATTCTTGTTCAAGAATGGTTTCATAATTATCTGAATCTTGTTGTTTGGCATAGGATTCTAAATTTGATTGAAAGGTATCAGCTTTCTTTTGTAGAGCATCGGTTGTTTTAACTGATTGATCGACGACTGCATTTCGATATAAATAATAGAGTAATGAGCTGTCATCCTTTGATAATTTTTTATATAACTCATCGGCTGTTATATTTCCACCATCTACACTCATGACAACATCCTTATCACCATCTTTCGCTGATGATACATTATATTTATTGTTGTCATAGACGAAATAAGAAATAAAGCCGAGTATAACAATCGCAATTAACACGACAAACCAATTATCTTTTATTAATTGTCCCATAAGTACCTCCTAAAAAAGTCTATTCAATTATACGAAATACGTCTTTAAATTGCAATGAGCGTATTGTTTGAGATTTACAGGAAACTTTGGTATGATATCCGAGTGAAAAGAGGAATATTAATATGGCAGAGTTAGTTATTAAAGACCTACATGTGTCAGTAGAAGATAAAGAAATCCTTAAAGGGCTCGATTTAGTGATTAAAGAAGGAGAACGTCACGCCTTGATGGGGCCGAATGGAAATGGAAAAAGTACTTTATTGGCAGCAATTATGGGAAATCCAAAATATACAGTAACGCAAGGTTCGATTTTCTTAGATGGACAAGATGTTTTAGCAATGTCTGTTGATCAAAGAAGTAAAGCTGGCCTTTTTTTAGGTATGCAATATCCATCAGAAATTTCTGGTGTGACCAATTCAGATTTTTTACGAAGTGCCATCAATGCACGTCAAGAAAAACCAATTAGTTTATTTAAATTTATCAAACAAATGGAAGGTGCGATTGATACGCTTCAAATGAAATCGGATCTAGCACATCGTTTTGTGAACGATGGTTTTTCTGGTGGTGAAAAAAAGCGGAATGAAATCGTTCAAATGTTGATGTTAAAGCCTAAATTTTCTATGTTAGATGAAATTGATTCAGGCTTAGATGTCGATGCCTTACGTATTGTTAGCGATGCGGTATTGAAAGCACAAGAAGAAACAAATATGGGATTATTGATTGTTTCTCACTATGCACGTTTTTATGAATATTTAAAGCCAACCCATGCTCATATTCTTGTTGATGGACAAATTGTAGTAAGTGGTGGTGCTGATTTGATTCAAAAGGTGGATCAAGAAGGATATGAATGGATTGAAGAAGAATTTGGTATTCAAACCAAAAAAGAAGAGAAAAAGCAACCTGTTTCTATCGGTAGCTGTGCAGTGAAAAAGGTGATTTAATCATGACGATGATTTATCAAGGCGATTTTAATGAATCGACAACTTTTGATGCAAATCAAAGCCATCATGTTCAAATAAAAAGTCATGCACACGGGATTTTATATATCAATATTGCAGATGTGGACCAATGTGATTTAAAAATTGAAGTAGAAGCCAATGCACAAGCGAAGATTTTTATTCATTATCAATCTTCCATTGATACGCATTTTGATTGTCATGTTGATATGTATAAAGATGCTTCTTGTCAAATGTGTCTATTAGATATGGAAAAGACTTCTCTCTATTGGAAGCATTTTGTGGATTTAAAAGAAGAGGGCGCTAATTTTGAAATCTTATCAGGTCAGCTTTGTATGGCTCATATGGATAAGGTTTGTGCGATGGAGATTCGACACAATGCACCACATACCTATGGTGAAATCAAGAACTTTGCTGTCTTGATGGATGATGGACATTATGAAATGGTTGCCAATGGAAATATCACAAAGGGCTGCTTTGATGCGCATTCTCATCAAGCTACGCGTGTTTTAACGCTAGGAAAGAATCACATTACCAAATGTATTCCACTGCTATTAATTGATGAAAACGATGTACGTGCAAGTCATGCTTTATCAGTAGGACAACCAGATGAGGATCAAATGTATTATTTACAATCACGTGGACTCACCAAAAAACAAGCGATTGGTTTATTAAGTGTGGGTTATTTATTACCTGTTATTAAAATGGTTGAAGATCCTTCTTTACAAGAAAAACTTCAATTGGAAATGGAAGGGAAGGTAGGCCTTTATGGATCAAAATAAAATACGTGCCGATTTTCCAATTTTAAAACGTTCAATGTCTGATCATCCTTTAATTTATATGGATAATGGAGCAACGACATTAAAACCACAAGTTGTTATTGATGCAGTGACAAATTATTATACCTATCTTGGAGCCAATGCGCATCGTGGGGATTATGAAATGAGTGCGCAAGTTGATGCTGCCTTTGAAGGGGCTCGATCCATTGCAGCAAAATTCATTCATGCCCCAAGTGAAAAATTGATTGCTTTTACTTCTGGTTCGACCCAAGGCTTAAATGAAATTGCCTTGATGTTGATTTCTCAGGTATTAAAGGATGGCGATGGCATTCTTACCGATGAGGCAGAGCATGCTTCAAGTATTCTTCCTTGGATGAAAGCCAATAAACAATTAGATTTAAACTATATTCCTTTGGATTCAGAAGGAAAGATCACCATTGAAAATTTTAAAAAAGCATTAACACCAAATATTAAGGTGGTTTGTGTTGCACAAGTATCAAATGTCTTAGGACATGAAGCACCCATTAAAGAGATGGCAAAGCTTTGTCACCAACAGGATACGATTCTTATTGTTGACGGAGCCCAAAGTGCACCTCATTTAGATATTGATGTACAGGATTTAGATGTGGATTTCTTTGTTTTATCTGCCCATAAGCTTTGTGGCCCAAGTGGCATTGGATTATTTTATGGTAAGAAAAAATGGATGGATTCTCTAGAACCAATTTTCTTTGGTGGAGAGAGCAATGCCCGTTTTTATAAAAATGGAGAGGTTTCTTTAAAGGAAACACCATTAAAATTTGAAAGTGGAACTCAACCGATTGAAGGTGCGATTGGAATGGGTTGTGCCATGCAATATTTAATGGATATTGGTAAAGATGAGATTCATAGCTATGAATTAGAATTAAAGAAATATTTTGTTGAACGTACAAAGGAATTAGACAACATTGTTCTTTATAATGAAACAAGCCAAAGTGGAATTTGTACATTTAATATGTTAGATCATGGCAAGCTGATTCCTGCACAGGATGTCGCAAGCTATTTAAGCACAAAGGGAATTGCGGTTCGATCAGGACAACATTGTGCCAAGCTTTTACCAGATGTTATTGATGCCTTTTCAACGGTACGTGCAAGCTTTTATATTTACAATACAAAAGAAGAAATTGATCAATTGATCGATTGTTTAAAAACAGTGACATTAGAAAATTGTGTGAATATTTTCTTTTAAAGAGGGAGGACATTATGGCAAATATTGATCCACAGCTTATGCGAGAAATCATTATGGATCATTATGAATATCCAAGAAACCATAGTTTAGTTGAAAATTCGAAATACGTTTCGAAACATATGGATAGTGATTCTTGTATTGATGATATTACTGTACAGGTGGATGTTGAAAAGAATGTCATTCAAGATATTCGTTTTGATGGAATTGCTTGTACAATCTCTACCGCATCTACATCAATTATGACAGAATTAGTTATGGGAAAAACTTTGGAAGAAGCCCAAGAGATTGTTAAAAACTATTTTGCGATGATTGATGAAGCGGATTATGATGAAGATCTATTAGAAGAAGCAATCGCTTTTAAAAATGTAGGGAAACAAGCCAATCGTATCAATTGTGCAACGATTGGATGGAAGGCCTTGCGACAAATCATAGAGGAAAGTGAGGAAGCCAAATGAGTGATGAAAAAGAATTAAATCTTTCCACCGATTATGAATATGGCTTTCATGATGAGGATGTCAGTGTATTTAATACTGGACGAGGAATTAATGAAGAGGTCGTACGTACGATTTCAAAAGCGAAAAATGAACCCGAATGGATGCTTGATATTCGTTTAAAAGCCTATGCGTATTTTGCGAAAACACCAAATCCAGATTGGGGACCTGATTTAAGTGAAATTAATTTTGATGATTATATTTACTATATCAAGCCAGCTGAAAAAGAAGAGCATGACTGGGCAGAGGTGCCTGAAACGATTCGAAATACCTTTAATAAACTAGGAATTCCAGAAGCGGAACAAAAATACCTTGCGGGTGTATCAACGCAATATGAAAGTGAAGTTGTATATCACAATATGCTAGAGGAAGTGCAAGAAAATGGGGTTATTTTCTTGGATACGGATACAGCTGTCAAAACTTGTCCAGAATTGGTTAGGGAATACTTTGGAAAAATTG
Organism: Segatella copri; assembly: GCA_963654445.1. Classification (GTDB taxonomy): domain Bacteria; phylum Bacillota_I; class Bacilli_A; order Erysipelotrichales; family Erysipelotrichaceae; genus Absicoccus. Next base: position 24,171 of record CAVKAP010000060.1, on the reverse strand, counting down.
TACCTTATACAGATAACAAGTACGCTGCTTTAAATACAGCGGTTTGGTCAGGTGGGGTATTTATCTATGTACCACCTGGAACGCATCTTGATAAGCCTTTACAATCGTATTTCCGAATTAATACCATGCAAATGGGACAATTCGAACGTACTTTAATTATTGTGGATGAGGGAGCCGATATTAATTATGTAGAAGGCTGTACTGCACCAACATATTCTAAAGATTCCCTTCATGCCGCTGTCGTTGAAATCTTGGTAAAAAAGAATGCACATTGTCGTTATTCAACCATTCAAAACTGGTCAGGAAATATTTTGAACCTAGTTACGCAACGTGCCATGGTTTTAGAAAATGGACACATGGAATGGGTGGATGGAAATATTGGTAGTCATATTAATATGAAATACCCTTGTAGTGTTCTAGCTGAGCCATACGCAAAAGGAACAACCATTTCCATTGCCGTTGGATCCAAAAATCAAATTCAAGATGCAGGTAGTAAAATGATTCATTTAGCTCCTCATACCAAAGGAACAATGATTTCTAAATCCGTTGCACGTAATGGTGGAGAAGTAAATTTCCGTGGTTGGGTACGTATGAATAAAAATGCGGATTATTCAAAGTGTAAGGTTGAATGTGATACTTTGATTTTAGATAAACAATCAAGAAGTGATACCATTCCATTAAATATCTTGAATAATGAAACCTCGCAAATTGAACATGAAGCCACTGTATCAAATATTAATGAAGAACAGCTCTTTTATTTAATGAGCCGTGGTTTATCGGAAAAACAAGCAACCGAAATGATAGTGATGGGCTTCTTAGAACCATTTACACGTGAATTACCAATGGAATATGCGGTTGAATTAAACCAATTATTAAAATTAGATATGACCGATTCAATCGGATAAAGACTATGCTTTGCATAGCCTTTTTATAAGGAGGACAAAGAATGAGTGCTTATACAAATATCTGTGAATTTTGGGAAAAGTTTCTTAAAATCGATGAAAAATTACGCACGTCTTTACTTGAACAAAGTGAACAGTCTTATGATTTAATTGAACAATTCGATCAAGAAGCATTACGTATTTGTGGAAGTCATTTCTTTTGTGAATATACCTATGGCATATTTGAAATGACCTTTGATACCGGTCCAAATAAGACCAGTCAATACTTAGCTTTATTATGTAGTGAATGTGCACCCGAAGCAATTAAAAAGAATTGGACCATTCACTCTTGCCTGCAAGCCATGTCGGCAAAAGCTGTACAAGCAGATTTACGTATCAAGGAAGATGATTATTATCTCAACGATTTTACCGTTTTTTATCAAGTGAATGAAAAGAATAAAACCATTGATTGTAAATTATATTGTCCTGGTTATTCATTGATTGGAAATACGGAACGAAAAAAAGAAATGAGTATGTATCTTATTGAATTGGCAATTGGACAGTGTGCCTATGAAGCGTATTTATCAAGCGTTGATTACTTAGACAAGCCAGATGATCAATGGGCTTTCTGTAACCTGATTGATTATTATGAAACCATCATGGATATTGTTGATCAAAAGGAATGGCAAAGTTATACCCATCCAACGGAAATTCATTCGATATATAAGCCGTATAAAGAATTTGCGGATGATTCCTTGCGAAAAGATATGAAGCTGATTTTTACGACCCATCCACTTTTGATTGAAGAGACCATTGAAGGTCAAAAGGATGTTCTTTCCGATTTACAGGTAAAGGATGGTTGTTTCGCTTATATTTATTTTATGAATATCTACAACAATAAAGAAGATGCTCTTTTACGACAAGAATTATCAAAAAAGCTGAATCATGAAATGAATAAGATTCATGCTGGAAAGGTCATTGGTGGAGCCATTGGAAAGAGCTACTCTTATATTGATTGGATTATCTTTGATGAAGAACAATTTTTAAAAGCTTTTGAATCAATTAAAAAACAATTGAAGGTTTCTTTGTATTATCAGAAATTTTAGAACTTGATTTCTAAATCAAGCTGAGCGCCGGCTTTTTGCAGGCGTTCTTTTTTTATTTTGTCAAAGCTTCGATCGGGATCAGCAAAATAGCGAGCCATTAAATCGGCATCTTTAATACATTCACTGAAGTCGGAATCCTTTCTTTCTTTTGAAGAATGATTTGAAATTGCCGTACAGATTGCATCGATTTCATCTTGTCTAAATTGTTTCGTATCCAATAAGGTTTTGTAGGCAAGCTGGGCACCCATTCGTGCATGCGATGCATGCGAACAATTTTGTGTATATTGGGCATAGTCGTGAAGAAGGGCGATGATCTTACAAATTTCGATATCTAGATTTCTTTTCATTGCCAATAAGCTTGCGAAGGCATCTACTTGTGATGTATGTGAGATGGCTTCTATTCGTATCGTTTCATTATAGATTTTGGCATATTTTGTATAAACGATGTCTTTTATCATTTCGTATCTTTGCATACTTTAAGTATAAACCATTTCAAATTTCTGTAAATTTTTCTTTAAAAAGTTGGGTTCTTATGGTCAATCATTTTTGTTTTGATTATAATAAAGATAGTTAATTAGTGAGGAGGTCTTATCATGATCATTAAAGATGAGACTTTGCGTACTGCCGTTGCACAAGCATTACGCATTAAGGAAGATGAAATCAATCCAGAAAATATGAAAGAGCTTGTAAATCTACAAGTACCTGGTAAAGAAATTGAATGTTTAGATGGTTTAGAATATGCCGAAAACCTTGAACGCTTAAATGTTTCAAATAACAAGCTGACGACCTTGGATCCGATTCGTGATTTAAGAAATCTAGAAAATTTAGATGTTTCAATCAATCAATTACGAGATATTCAAGCACTCCACGGCTATCGACAATTGAAGCGTTTAGATATTTCTAGAAACAATTTGTATACGATGGATGTTTCTAGTATTGCCGCGATGATTGATTTGGAATATCTAAATATGGAAAATGCAAAAATTGACAGCATTGAATATTTAGAGCATTGTAAAAAATTAAAAGAAGTTAGTATTAATACAGAAAATACACAATATAGCTTTGCGATTTTAGGAACGCTTAAACAACTAAAAAAATTAAAGATGTCAAGAATGCGATTGTTTAATGTCGAAGATTTAACCTATCTTTCAAACATTGAAGAATTGGATCTTTCGACCAATTTAATGGATGACTTAACGCCTTTATTATCAATGAGTAATTTGGAAAAATTGAATATTTCAAATTGTCCTTATTTAAAAAATTATAGTCTACTCACTGAATTTCCAAAGCTACGTATTTTAGATTTATCGCAAAATCATCCCGATTCTTTTGAGTTCTTAAAAGAGCTTCCACATATCGAAGAAATTTATCTAGAACAAACTGGATTTGAAGATATGCGCTTATTAAACAATCTGAAAAAGCTTCATCGTTTGGATGTTTCAAAAAATGAAATTAGCCATTTAGATGAATTTACCAATGTGGCTTCATTGGAAATGTTTAAAGCACGTTTTTGTCAGATTGAAGATTTAAAATTCTTAGAAAAGGCTAAAAATTTGGTTCATTTAGATTTATATACGAATCATATTACCGATATCAGCGTATTAAGTCAGCACAAAAAAATGGTGGATTTAAACTTAGCACGCAATCAAGTAAAGGATATTTCTTGTTTGAAGCAAATGAAACAGCTCGCAATTTTATCACTTGAGGATAACGATGTAATTGATATTTCCGTGCTTTCAAACTTACCAAATTTGTGCAATGTTGATTTGTATAATAATGTGATTGAAGATCTTAAGCCACTAAGTAAGCTTGAATATATTTCTTATCTTCGCTTAGATCACAATGCGATTTCGGATTTAACACCTTTATCAAATTTAAAATTCTTACGTTCTTTGACCTTAAAGGCAAATTATATTACAGATGTTTCACCACTTAAGGATTTAAAGCTTTTAGAAGCCTTACGTTTGGATGATAATCCAATTGAGGATACTTCAGTTCTTGAAAGTATGGAGTTCTACGAGAAGTTTACGGATTAGGATGATAGGATAGACATTGATCGAATGTCTATCCTTTTTTGTCTTTTCCTGTGTTAGAATAAATCTAGGTGAAATTGAATGGCAAGATCAAAAGCATCAGGAGCTCGTTTTATCGAGATTCTTTCTATATTAAAAAAGCATAAAGTACAAAAAGGATTAGATCCGGTTAAGTTTCGTGAGATTTTAGAGGATTTAGGACCAACGTTTGTTAAAATTGGGCAAATTATGTCGACTAGACAGGATATGTTTAGTCAACGCTATACCAAGGAGCTTGAAAAGCTACGTAGTAGTGTCAAACCAATGCCCTATGAAGAGGTTGAATCGATACTAATTCGAACCTTTGGTGAAAATTGGAGAAGCATCTTTGTGGAATTTAATACAAATCCATTAGGCTCTGCATCCATTGCGCAGGTTCATGAAGCGGTCTTAAAATCAGGTGAAAAGGTTGTTGTAAAGATTCAAAGACCCAATATTTATGAAACGATGAAAAGAGATATTCGTTTGGTTCGTAAAGCAACACGCTTTCTGAATCTTTCGGAGCTGGTTAATTCCGTTGTTGATTTGGATATGGTTTTGGATGAGTTTTGGGCAACGAGTCAAGAGGAAATGGATTTTACAATTGAGGCTCGCTTTGCGAAAAAATTCAGACAAACCTACCAAAACGATGAAAGTGTAGATGCTCCTATTATTTATGATGAATATACATCAAAATATGTTCTTGTGATGGAATATGTGGATGGATTGGACATCAGTCATTTGGATTCTTTAAAATCAAATGGTTATGATCCTCAAAAGCTCGCAAGAGATTTAGCCTATAATTATATTTCACAAATTATTGAAAATGGTTTTTTTCATGCCGATCCACATTCAGGTAATATTCGTGTGCGAAACAATCAAATTATTTGGATTGATTTCGGTATGATGGGAACTTTAAATTTATTTGAAAGAGAAGTTATGAAAAAGGCAGTACGCGCCATTGCGATGCACGATACAATGTCTGTGGTGGATAGTATTTTATCTTTAGGAAAGCCGAAACAAGAAATTGATTACGCAAAATTCACCAATGAAATTGAACAATTCATGAATGTTTATTTAGATATGCCTTTTTCTGAAATTGATGTAGCACATATGGCACAAGAAATTTTTTCGATTTGTCATGCTTATCGCATTCAATTACCAAAAGGTGTTTCGATGTTAGCACGTTCAATGACCGTTATGGAGGCAACTTTACTTTCTTTAGATCCAACAACGAATATGCTTCAAATTGCAGCCAATCATAAGGCAACCTTAAAACAATTCAATCTAAATACAGAAATTAAGAAGGTTATGCATCGATCGCTTGAATCGTACAATCGAATCTTAGATGTGCCCATTCAAACCAGTGATATTTTAAAGCTTGTTCAAAGAGGACAATTAAAGGTGAATTTAAATTTAATGGGAAGTGATCAACCCATTGCGAAAATTGATCGCATGGTCAATCGAATGATTATTTGTATCTTAATTTCAGCTATTTTAATGGGTTCAAGCTTTTTATGCTTAACGGATATGAAGCCTAAAATTTTTGGAATTCCTGCTTTAGGCTTTTTTGGCTTTTTACTTGCATTGTTTATGGGATTATGGTTATTTATAAAAATGTTGTTGCTGCATCGACATAATAAGATGTTCTAAGAGGTTTTAAATCGTATGAAAGTGAATAAAAGTATTTGTTTTTTATCTTTATTTAATATTGTTTTTTCTTTGGGATTAGACCAATGGACCAAATGGGCCATTGTACAGGCAATTCCGCTTTATGAGAAAATCATTTGTATTCCGCATTTCTTTTCATTGACCTATGTAAGAAACTATGGGGCAGGCTTTTCCATTATGGATGGCTATGGTGTTTTCTTCTTTTCGGTTGTTACGTTAATAGCTTTAATTGGTATTGTTTATTATTTCTTTAGCTGTGGGGATCGCAGAATTCAACTCTGTTTAAGCTTTGTTTCTGCGGGTGCTCTGGGCAATTGGATTGATCGTATTCGTTTTGGATACGTTCGTGATTTCTTTAGCTTTCGTTTGTTTGGACAAGGCTTTCCCGTATTTAATATTGCAGACATTTGTATTACGGTAGGATTTTTTTGTATAATATTGATTCTACTTGGAGATGATTGGAAGGAGAAGCTGAAATGGAAACGAAAGAATGGATAATTGATGAAGAAAGTGCATCCAATCGATTGGATAAGGCAGTTTCGAAGGAATTTGATTTATCAAGAAAGCGTGTTAAGGATTTATTAGATACGCAAAAAATATTAGTGAATCAAAAGGTAGAGAAGGCAAGCTACCTTTTAAAGACTGGAGATTGTGTTGAAATTGAAATTCCAGAAGCACAGGCCTTAGAAATTTGTGCAGAAGATATGGATTTAGATATTGTCTATGAAGACCAAGATTTACTTGTTGTGAATAAGCCAAAGGGAATGGTAGTTCATCCAGCACCAGGACATCTTAGTGGAACCCTAGTAAATGGCTTACTCGCACATTGTCAAGATTTAAGTGGAATCAATGGAGTGATGCGTCCAGGAATCGTTCATCGAATTGATAAGGATACCTCAGGTTTATTGGTGGTTGCCAAAAATGATAAAGCCCATGAAGCTTTATCCAAACAATTAGCGGATAAGACCTGTCATCGTGAATATCTTGCGATTGTTCATCATCCGTTTCAACATGCCTATGGAACGATTCATGCACCAATTGGAAGAGATGAAAAAGATCGTCAAAAAATGGCGGTTACCGCAAAAAATTCAAAGGATGCCATTACCCATTTTGAAGTAATTGAAAATTTTAAAGATTTTTCATACATTCGCTGTAAGCTAGAAACAGGACGTACACACCAGATTCGTGTTCATATGGCCTATATTGATCATCCCATTGCGGGAGATCCAAAATATGGACCAAGAAAAACAATTGAAGCCAATGGGCAATTGTTGCATGCCTGTTCTTTAGAATTTGTGCATCCAACGACAAAGGAAAAGATGCATTTTGAAGCGGAATTGGATCCGACTTTTCAAAAGGTCTTAAAGGAATTAGAAAGTAAGGAAGAACAATGAAACGAAGTGATGTATTAAGCTGGGATGCTTACTTTATGTCTATGGCACACTTGAGTGCTTTACGTAGTAAGGATCCAAATACCCAAGTGGGGGCTTGTATTGTAAATAAGGATAAAAGGGTCGTAGGACTTGGATATAATGGGTTTCCAAAGGGATGCAATGATGATGATTTCCCATGGGAGCGTAATGGAGATTTTCTTGATACGAAGTATCCTTATGTTGTGCATGCTGAATTAAACGCAATTTTAAATAGTATTCAAAATTTAAAGGGATGTACGATTTATGTTTCCTTATTTCCGTGCAATGAATGTGCAAAAGCAATTATTCAATCCGGAATTAGCTGTGTCGTTTATGAAAGTGATAAATATGCTGGAACAGAAGGGAATATAGCCAGTAAGAGAATGTTCCGAGATGCGGGCGTTGAATTGGTGCAATTAACCTATACGACAAATATTGAAGTATCAATAAAGAAGACGATGTAAATCGTCTTCCTTTTAGTTTGCAATAGATTTTTTATAGTCTTGACTTAATTTGTTCTTCAAAATTGATTGAATGATTGGGTAGGCAAATAAGGCAATTACAATCCCGGCAACTCCTTGAAGCGTATTTGGGAAAACTTCAGCTAGTGCCATTGCCCAGCTTTGTTTCAAGATATATTTGGCAATGAAATAACCAAATACCATAACTGCACTACCAACTGCATAACTTCCAATTTGTGTTAGCTTTGAAGTGCTTTTTTTCATAAGAATCGCAACAACAACACCTTCTAAGCCTTTTGTAATCAAGGTGAAGAAGAAGTAATAGCCATAACCACTGGCTAAATCCGCAAAGGCGGAGCCTAAACCTCCGATTAAAAAAGCTTCAAATGGATTTAAAAAGCTTGCGAATAATAAGATAAAGCCATCTCCTAGATTAAAATATCCATCCAATGCGTTTGGAATTTGAATAAACATGGTAGCTACAAAGACTAAGGCCATACCTAAGGCTGTAATGACCATGCGATAAATTTGATTGTTTTTCATAGAATCATCCTTCCTTTTGAGAGTATTATAGTGTATTCTGTACATAATAAAATATACAAAAACAAAAAAAATAGAGGGACAGATTATGAAAAAGTATGAAATCGTTTACGAACAAATAAAAGAAAATATTTTAAAAGGGTATTTAAAACAAGGAGAGCGTTTGGATAGTATTCGTCAGTCCTGTAAAAAATACAATCTTTCAAAGACGACCATTGAAGCTGCTTATAATAAGTTAGTTGAAGATGGGTATATTATCAGCAAAGAAAAAATTGGCTATATTGTTTGTATTGAGGATTATCAAATCGCATTACATCAAAGCTTACAAAAACATAAAATTGTCCAAAAGCCAATAAACTATAGCTATGATTTTCGGGTTTCATCCGTTTCTTTTGATTCCTTTGAAAGCAATATATGGAAAAGATATCTAAAGGATGTACTCAATGATAAAACGACCATGTCTAGCTATGGTTTAAGTCAAGGAGAAATTGAATTAAGAGAAGCCTTATGTAAATACGTTCAACAAAATCGAAACATATTGACAAGTTCAGATCAAATTGTGATTGGATCAAATTATCAATCCTTATTATATATTTTTTGTGGCATGTTGAAAAAAGATAGTGTGATTGCTGTCAGTGAAGCAGTTAATCATCAAGCTTTACAGGTTTTTCAATCCTATGGATTTCAAGTAAAATATCTATGCATAGATTCATTTATGGCTGATTTAGAGGCTTCTTGTGCAGATGTGTTATATATTAATACGACCTGCTTTACAAAGGATAAGAAAAGCATGCCAAATGATATTCGAAGTCAGCTCACTGCAATGGATTCTTTGTTGATTTTAGAAGATGATTACAATGGTGAATTAGTTTATGCATCAAGAGTGAAACCAAGTCTCTTTTCTAAATGTACACATGTCATCTATATGAACTCTTTTTCTCGATTATTGTTACCTTCTTTACGAATCAGTTATTTGATTTTAAATGAAGACTATTTAAGAAAGTACCTTTGTCTTGATTTAGGACCAACGACCTCTAAAATTGAACAAATCGCCTTTTCAAGATATATTCGTGATGGCTATCTTCAAAAACATTTGCGTAAGCTGATTCGTGAATACAGTCTTAGACAAAAGAGAATGAAAGAATTGTTGACGCTTTATTTTACAGAGGATTTCTTTTTAAATGAGGCCTATATGTCCTATTGTCTTCAATATAAGGGAAATATCCAAGACTTAAAAAAAGCCTGTGCACAGGAAATCGCTTTTAGTGTAGATTCTTCCTTTATTAGCCTATCCTTTGCCTCCATTTCAGAGGAAAAGATGGAAAAGGGTCTAAAAGAATTGGCTTCTATTTTAAAAGCATAAGAAAAGACCAAGTTGATGTGACTTGGTCTTTATTTACTGATTTTTTTTGTATTCGCAAAATGAAGCTTTGCGACCTGTTCTAATTCATCAAAACCAAATTCTTCGACAAATTGTTTAGCACAAAGATCAACCTTATGACCGGCACCTTTTTCAAAATGAAAGCTATATTTTTCTTCCATGGCATCCCATGCTTCTAAAAAAGCATTTCGAGCTAGGATACTTGCACAGGCTACAGAAAGGTATTTGTTTTCAGCCTTTGTTTCAAAATGAATATTCTGAATAACCTCTTCCTTTGTTTTTAGGTATTTATAATAGCTTTTTTCTTGCACAAATTGATCGATAATCTTAAATTTTGGAAGAGTATATCCTTTCTTGATTAAATTCAAATAGGCTTGATTATGTAAGAGACATTTGATATCGACCATATTATGGCTTTGGTGAATCGTATTGTATTTTTTTGGTGCCACAATGAGGATAGTATGAGGACAAATCTCTTTGATCTCGATGGCAAGCTTTCGAATCTTTTCATCATTGATTTGTTTGGAATCTTGAATTCCTAAAGCTTTTAACTTGTCTATCTGATCTTCTTGCACAATCGTTGCACTAACGACGACTGGACCAAAATAGTCACCCGTACCGACCTCATCACTTCCAGCTTGTGGAAATTGTTTTGAAATGCTTTGAGAAGGTGTTGGCTCTAACCAGGATAAATCTTTCCCTTGAAAGACAACCTTACCAGAGGTATAAGCCGTAATGGTGCATTCATTGGTTTTGATTTGAAAATAGGTATAGTTTGGACGACTTTCTTTTAGAGTGATGTCTGCAAGTCGTTTTTTTAAATCGTATATTTCTTTTTCTGAATATTTTTTTGTGATTGTTGCCATGAATGTAGTTTAACATATTTTTTTTTGTAAAAGAAATATGTTAAACTAAGGCATGAACCTTCAGACGAGTTATTTTATTTTTTATGACCTATTTATCGGATTCATATGTATTTTTATTTTGTATCGTGCCTATAAAAAAGGCTTATTTGCCCAGATTTTTGGGGTATTGTCCTTTTTGGCTTCTTTTATAGGAGCGTGTTTTTTGTATACTTATCTTGCACAACATATTTCCATTGTACATCAAGGCTTATTTTCGGATGCTTTAAATCAATTGCTATGTTTTATTCTTTCATTGATTGGATTGAAGCTTTTGCTTACTCTTTTTTATTTTATGTTTAAAAAAAGGAAAGGGAAAAAGAAAACGCCTCTAACAATTATGAATCAAATTGGAGGTCTTGTACTTGGATTGATTGAAGTATATGTATTTATTCAATGCTGTTTCTTCTTTTGTAGCTTGCCTTTTGTCGAAAATGGAAATCAATACAAAGAAGAAAGCTATATCGTAAAAACGGAAGAAAAGATCATTGAGGAAGTGAAACAATTATGGAACAAAAACGACAGTTCTTTCATGACGAATTAAATCAAGCACTTGATTTTGATAAGGTTTTGGAGCAAATCGCAAGTTTTGCTTCTTTTTCTCGTTCAAAGGAGGAAATTCTTCAATCTCTTCCTCTATCGGATTTAAAAGAAATACAGCATCGTCTGACCTTAGCAAGTGAAGCAATCTCTCTTGAACAAAAAGGAATTTTAATTCCTATGGCAGGGTGTTCCGATATATCAAGCTTTATTAAAAGAGCAGAAAAAAAGGCCATTTTACAAGGAGAAGAATTGTTAGCTGTCTCTTTATTTTTGCATTCATGTGCAAATATTGAACAAGCGCTATCAAAGACAGAATGTGTCTGCTTAAAGGATTATGCACAAACCATTGATTCTTGTTCTGCTTTGTTGGCTTTTATTGAAAAAAGAATTGATGGATCAGGTTCAGTTAAGGATAATGCCAGTCGTGAGCTAGTTGATTTAACTAAAAAGCTATTTTATTGTCGTCAGAGCTTACAGGAAAGAGCACGCGCTTTTTTAAAGAAAAATGCGAATCAGCTGATGGAAAATATGACGACTTCGATTCAAGGACGTTTATCAGTCTTAGTAAAGGCACAGGATAAAAATAATTTTGGTGGAATGGTACATGGACAAAGTCAAAGTGGTCAAGCTTTCTATATTGAACCGAGTGCCTTTGTGGAATTAAACAATCAAATTCAAAGTCTCGAAGCAGAAATTGCTTCAGAGAAAAGAAGAATCTGTAAAGAATGCTCCTTGCAGGTGGCTAAAAAAGCCAATGCCTTATATTCAAATTTAGAAACGATGACGATTATTGATGTGGCTTTGGCCAAAGGAAAGTGGGCTTATCAAAAGGATGGATGCATTCCTTTTATTCACAAACGAAATCATAAGTTTCATTTTGTCTTTGCACGTCATCCTTTAATTGACTCGAAAAAAGTGATTGCGAATAATTATTCTTGTTCAAAGAATTGTTTGATGATTTCCGGTCCAAATATGGGAGGAAAAACCGTTACCTTAAAAATAATTGGTTTGTTTATGGTCTTAGCGCATGCCGGCTTCCCTGTATTAAGCCATGAAGCCATCCTACCTTTCTATACTTCCTTCTATTTTGATATTGGGGATCAACAATCCATTGAAAATAATTTATCAACCTTTTCATCTCATATTTCAAAAATTGCGACTATTTGCCATAAAGCCAATGAGCAATCCTTCATTTTGATTGATGAGCTTGGAAATGGAACGGATCCAAGTGAAGGCGCTAGCTTAGCAATCGCAATCTTGGACTATTTGATTCAGTTAAATTGTACAATTATTACTAGTACGCATTTTAATCAAGTAAAAAATTATGGCAAAACACATGATCAGGTTCTTGTTTCTAGTGTTGAATTTGATCAAGAAACCTTAAAGCCAACCTATAAGTATGTAGAAGGGGTATCTGGTGCTTCTTATGCCTTTTCGATTGCAGCTCAATATCATTTAGAAGAATCGATTTTAAAACAGGCAGAGAAAATTAAAGAGGAAAATAAAAAGGATCTTGATGTTCAGCTTGAAAAGCTTGAAATTATGCAGAATGACGTACGTCAACAAAAAGAACGCTTTAATCAATTGATACAAAATGCGCATCAGCTTCAAAAGGATGCCTTGATGGAAAAGGATAAGATTTCAAAACAAAAGGAAGCTATCCTAGAAGCCTATGAAGAACAATTAAATGATCTCTTAGAAAAGAAACAAGAAGAAGCGCAAGAAATTATCCAAGCTTTACGTCAAAATAAGCATGCTAAAATGCATGAAAAGACCATTCTTTACCATCAATTAAATGAAATGGGTCATCAAGAAAGAGAGCCTGAACAAAAGGAAGAATTAAAAGTGGGAGATTATGTTCAAATCAAGGATATTAATACCCATGGTGAAATTGTAGAGCTACGGAAAAAAGAAGCGGTCATTTTAAGTAATGGAATGAAAATGAAGATTAAGATGAATCGTTTAACAAAAATTAAAAGACCGAATGTACAAAAGGAAAAAACACAAAAGAAACATGTCGATAAGATCTTTGCACGGGTACCGACGGAATTAAATATCATTGGTTATCATGTTGAAGATGGAATTACGGCTTTGGATAAATACATTGATCAATGTGTTGCCCATCGAATGAAGCAGGTACGTATTATCCATGGTATGGGAACGGGTAAGCTAAGAACAGCTGTATGGAAATACCTTGATAAGCATCCACATGTACAATCTAAAATGAGTGGGGGTCCAAGTGATGGTGGCTTAGGTGCTACAGTGGTCACTTTAAAGTAGGTGAAGCGATGTTAACACAAAATCTTCAAAACAAGCTTGATTTACTTCCAGATTCACCTGGATGTTACATCATGAAGGATGAAAACGAGCAAATTCTCTATGTTGGGAAGGCGAAAATATTAAAGAATCGTGTACGAAGCTATTTTCATGGAACCCACAATGAAAAAACAACAAGATTAGTTAGTCATATACGAGACTTTGAATTTATCGTCACGAATTCAGAAAAAGAATCTTTGTTGCTTGAAATTAATTTGATAAAAAAATATCGTCCACCCTTTAATATTATGTTGATGGATGACAGCTCTTATCCATATATTGTTTTGAGTAATGAACCTTATTTTACCGTTCGAGTTATGCGAAATGTTAAAAATAAAAAGCTTGAGGCATATGGCCCCTATCCATCAAGTAGTGCAGCCAATGAAATGGTTCGTTTGATTAATCAATATTGGCCTATTCGAAAATGTAAAAATCTTCCTAAACAAGCTTGTCTTTATTATCATATGCACCAATGTGCAGCGCCTTGTATTCATCAGGTAGATTCGGATCAAATGAATCAATATCGAAAGGAAATTCGTCAATTTTTAAAAGGTGATGCGCAATTCTTACTTAAGCGATTAGAAAATGAAATGTTTAAAGCAAGTGAGAACTTGCAATTTGAAAAAGCGCAAGAGTATAAAGAAATGATGGAATCCATTCATCATGTCATTTCTAAACAAACAATTGATTTTAAAGATCGAAAGGATCGCGATGTTTTTGCCTATTATGAAGATAAGGGATACATTTCTTTACAAGGCTTTTTTATTCGTGATGGGAAATTATTAGGACGCAATTTTACCGTTACACCAATTTATGAAAATATTGAGGATGCTTTTATAAGCTTTATTCTTCAATACTATCAAAAAAATGTGGTTCCCAAGGAAATTCTTTTGCCCCAAGGAATATCCATTGACTATTTAGCTGAAACGTTGGAAACGAAAGTTTATGTTCCACAAAGAGGGGATAAGAAAAAGTTGGTTGATCTAGCAATCAAAAATGCCAAAACGGCACATGAACAAAAATTTGCATTGGTTTACAAAAAAGATCAAAGCTTACGTTTGGCCAATCAAGAATTAGAACGTATTTTTCAAGCGCCTATCCATACGATCGAAATCTTTGATAACTCACATATTTCCGGCTCCTATAATGTCAGTGGCCTAGTTGTCTTTAAAGATGGGAAACCGGATAAAAGTGCTTATCGGCATTATAAATTGGATACTTATCGTTCGGATATCGATAGTATGAAGGAAGTAATTTACCGACGGTATTTTCGCTTGTTAAAAGAAGGGCGTTCATTCCCAGATTTATTAATTGTTGATGGGGGAGCGCAACAAATTTCAGCTGCTTTAGAAATACGTGAGCAATTGGACTTAAATCTACGAATTGTTGGTCTAGTCAAAGATGATAAGCATAATACGCGTGCTTTAATGAATGATGCATTTGAAGAAATTCCTTTAAATAAGGAATCCGCTTTATTCTTTTTATTGACACGAATGCAGGATGAAGTGCATCGCTTTGCAATCAGCTATCATCGAAAGCTTCGAAACAAGGGGATGACAAAATCGATTTTAGATGATATTTCAGGCGTTGGGCCGCAACGAAAGAAAAAAATCATGAATCATTTTAAAACGATGAAGGCCTTAAGAGAGGCATCTCTAGAGGAAATTGAACAGATTGTCAGTAAACAAGTTGCAAGCAACATTTATCAACAACTGCATCCAGATAAAAAGTTGTGATATAATTTTGCTTACGAGGTGTATGTGTGAAAAAAAAGATTTTATTTGCTCGCATTTGTATGTTGGTCATTTGTGCTGTGATAACAATTTCTAGTTATTGGAAGCTCAATCAATCCTATGATCCTTTAGCACGTTATCCCTATGGCAATGAGCAACAAAGAGAATTAATTTTAAATAAGCTGGACAATAAAGAAATTGATTATTTGATTTCTCAACATATTAAACCGAAGGTGTTTATCGATTTTATTAATGTAAAGGGCTTTGATGTTTATCATTGCCAAGAATATGCCGTAGCGAAAGAAACACAAGATGAATCCAATGATTATATTGTGAATTTTGTGAATAAATATACGAAATATTTTAATACCGAAAGCTTAGAAGAGCTTTTAACGTATTATTCCTATTTGGATTTAACCACCTTTTATGAGAATGAACTTATCAACAATGAAAATCTTTCTTTGATCAGTAATCCAAGTCAAAGCTATTTATTATTAGATAAGAATAAATCGATTTATCGATATGAGCCACAAAATTTAATTGAATTCAATGGTGTGCTTTTGCATTCGGATTTAGAAAAGGATCTAAATGATATGCAAAATGCCTATTCATCGATGATAAATGGTCAAACGATGACAGTTTCTTCGGCTTATAAGTCCTATGATGAAATGAATGAGCTTTTTACTGGATTAAGCAGTCAATATGGGGAAGAAAATGTTTCGAAGTTTTTGTTGAAGGCAGGTCAGGATGAAAGCCAATTAGGGTATACGATTTCTTTATTTGATTTAAAGGAATGGATTTGTCTTTGTTTAGATAGTGAAAAAACAGACAATGATTTTGATTATAATACAATCGTTCAATCCTTAAGTGATGATCAAAGGGAAATGATTGTTTGGTTGGAAGAAAATGCATATCGCTTTGGGTTTGTGGTACGTTATCCTTATGATAAAAGAGACAAGACAGAGCATGAATATCAACCGTTTCTTTTAAGATATGTTGGAAAGGATGCCGCAAAAAAGATGCATACCGATAATTTATGCATGGAAGAAATGGATTTTGATGATTTTGAGGAATAGGAGTGTTTATGCGAATAATTGTAGCGAGTGATTCACATGGTCATAGTGAAATTTTAGATAAAATACATGAGGCTCATCCAGAAGCAAAATTGTTTCTTCATTGTGGTGATCTTTGTGATGAACCTCTGTATTATCCAGATTGGATCATAGTACAAGGAAACAATGACTATTGGCGAGATTTACCACCAAGACGAATTTTAAGAGTGGGAAGCCATCGCTTATTAATGGAGCATTCGCATCATTGTTCGTATTTTAATCGTGAAGAGCACCTTGTTGATATTGCGAAGGAAAATGAATGCGATATTGTTTGTTTCGGACATACTCATTGTTCTTATTTTGAGAAGATCGATGGGGTATATCTATTGAATCCTGGTTCAACGACCTTTCCAAGGGATGGGAATCCACCAAGCTATGCCATTCTTGATATTGAAGAGGATTGCGTGAAAGCAGAGATTGTGTTTTTAGAAAAAAAGACAAAAGAAAAAAAGTCCTTTTGGACTTTTAAGTAAAAAAAATGGCGTCCTGGGAGGGATTCGAACCCCCGACCGATCGCTTAGAAGGCGATTGCTCTATCCAACTGAGCTACCAAGACAGCTACTAAATATTAACAGATAGTTTATTAAATTTCAATAGAAAAATGAGTGATTATATGGAAAAAGACGGTTATATTTTTGAAGGATGGTATGTCGATCCAGAGTGTAGAAAAAAAGTAAATCCAGGTGGTGAATTACCTCGTGTAACGACTTTATATCAACATTGGATACCGAAATGGTACCCCATTGAATATGATTTAAATGGCGGAGTTAATTCTCGTTTAAATCCGAGATATACAAGCTGTACTTCGCCAGCCTATCTATTACAGCCAGCTAAAAAGAAAGACATGGTCTTTGTGGGATGGACGTATAATGGAGAAATAGTTGAGGCAACACCGGTTGGTAAGAAAGAATCGGTTACTTTAGTGGCTCAATTTGAGAAGCCTGTTTATGTAAAATTTGAAACCTTTGGAGGTCAAATTTTAGATCCTGCCTTAGTACATAATGGAACCATCACGAATTTACCACAGGCAAGAAAACATGGATATAATTTTGAAGGCTGGTATTGGGATCAAAATTTTTTGTTCCCATTTACTTCGAAGCAGGTGATTAATGAAACCTGTGTTTTATATGCGAAATTTACACAAACCTCTTTTAATGTGACCTATGATGCACAAGGTGGAATTAGTTCTCGAAGTAATCCAGATACCTATAGTTATGATGATCCAACGCTTCTTATAAAACCAGCAAGTAAAAAAGGCTATATCTTTGAAGGTTGGTTTGATCAATTTAAGCGTAAGCATGAATTTATTCGTCATCATTCTTTAGGTGATTTGCATTTAGTGGCACATTATCATAAGGAAGAGGATAAAGGGTAAGCAGAGAGAAAAGCTTTCTGCTTATCATTTCTCTGGGCAATGAATGAAATTTTATTTGCAAAGAATATTTTTATATGATAGACTAATAAAGCGCTTAGGGGTATAGTTCAATGGTAGAACAGCGGTCTCCAAAACCGTTGATGTGGGTTCAACTCCTGCTACCCCTGCCATTTGATGATTTGTTGAGATTGTATCTCAACTTTTTTTATGTTTTATCGGAGGTTGTATGATACGTGATATTGTTAGAGATACTGTATTCTTATCGAAAAAATCGAAGCCAGCAAGTCGAAGAGATTTATCCATTGGACAAGATTTGTTAGATACTCTGCATGCTAATTCTTATCGATGTGTAGGCTTAGCTGCAAATATGATTGGTGAGTTAAAAAATATTATTGTTGTGCATACGGAGATTATGGACCTTGTGATGTATAATGCGAAAATTATTGAAAAATCAAATCCCTATGAAGTTGAAGAAGGTTGCTTATCTTTGGATGGGCAAAGAAAGACAATGCGTTATGAATTGATTCGTGTACAATATCGAGATGCCTCTTTTAATAATCAAATCAATGACTTTCATGGTTTTACGGCACAGATCATTCAACATGAGCTGGATCATTGTAATGGAATATTAATTTAATTGCTGATTTCTTACATTGGTTTTGGAAACTATTTTCACTAGGTTGACAGATATTTTTATTACTTTATAATTTTGTTTGTAAAAAATAGTTGAAGGAGGCTACATATTTATGTCAAGCCAAGTAGTTGTAGGAACCCAATGGGGTGACGAAGGAAAAGGTAAAATTGTTGATGTACTTGCTGAAAAGGCGGATTTAATTGTTCGTTTTCAGGGTGGTAATAATGCAGGTCATACCGTTGTTGTAAATGGAAAGAAGCATATTCTTCATTTGTTACCAAGTGGTGTTTTACATGAGGATGCAATTTGTATTATTGGTCCTGGTGTTGTTTGTAATCCATTTGTTTTATTAGAAGAAATGGATACCTTAGAAAAAGGTGGTTTATCAACCGACCATATTATTATTAGTGATCGTGCGCAAATGTTAATGCCTTATCATGTTGTTCAGGATGAATTGGAAGAGAAGGCCAATGGAAATAAGATTGGTACGACAAAACGAGGAATTGGGCCTTGTTATGCCGATAAATATGCACGTACTGGTATTCGTTTTCATGAGTTTTTAAATTTTGAAAGCTTTAAAGTACGTTTGAAGGAATGCTTAGATTTTAAAAATAAATTATTTACTTCTGTATATGGAGCAAAAGCTTTGGATTATGATCAAATGGTCAGTAATTTTGAAAAGATTCATGATCGCATTGTTCCAATGATTAAAGAGACAACACATATGGTCAATGAAGCCATTGATCAAAATAAGCGTGTTCTTTTTGAAGGCGCACAGGCAGCGATGTTAGATATTAATTATGGAACCTATCCTTATGTAACTTCGAGTAGCCCAACTAGTGCAGGTGTAACTGTTGGTGCTGGTGTTGCACCAAGCAAGATTTCTACCGTTGTTGGTGTTGTAAAAGCGTATTCTACTCGTGTTGGAGAAGGTCCTTTTGTGACCGAATTATTGGACGAAAAAGGTGAATGGATTCGAAATCAAGGTGGAGAATTTGGTGCTACTACAGGTCGACCACGTCGATGTGGATGGTTGGACTTATTAGTAGTTAAGCATGCGAATATGATGAATGGATTAACCGATATTGTCATTACCAAAATTGATGTCTTAACTGGATTGGATGAAATTTTAGCTTGTGTTGCTTATGAAATTGATGGTCAGGTTTATGATTATATTCCAAGTGATCAAGCTGATGTCGCAAAAGCCAAACCAGTATATAAAGTCTTTAAAGGATGGAAGGAAGACATTTCCAAGCTATCAAATTATGATGAGCTTCCACAAGAAGCAAAAGATTATTTAAGCTTTATTGAAGAATTTACGGGTGTTCGTATTTCCATGGTTTCTGTTGGACCAGATCGTGTTAATAACATTTATATTCATGAAATTCAATAATTTAAAAGCTGTATCATTCGATACAGCTTTTTCTATGCTTTAAGGTATAAATGACAATGGAACAAGCAATTGCTACATTTAGACTTTCAAATTGATCCATTTCGATATAAATAGTTTTTTCACAAAGAGAAAGAATGTCTTCACGTATGCCTTGACCTTCATTCCCAAGTACGATTCCATAAGAGCTTGAAGGCTGACAAGCTTGTAAAGGGATGGATTCATGATGCAACGCCGTCCCGTAAATTGCCATACCTTCTTTTTTCTTTTCTTGAATCAAGTTTGAAAGATTGCCGACTTTAAAAGGAAGATGAAATAAAGCACCTTTAGAGGCTTGAATGGCTTTGGGATTGTAAGGGTCCGCACAGCCCTTTGAAAGATAAATACAATCAATGCCAAAGCTATATGCCGTTCTAAAAATGGTTCCAATATTACCGGGATCTTGGATTTCATCGAGAAAGAGAGCAACTTGACTATTTTTTGAGGTTTTATCTTTTTTTCTACAAATACCAATCATTTTTGCATCCGAGCTTTGATTGGATAATTTGTTTATGACATTTTGACTACAATACCTTGCTTCGATTGAAGTGGGGTTTTCTTGTCCTTCGAGTAAATAAACTTCTTCTAAGATTTGTGCTTTCTCTGCTTCCTCTAAGAGATGCTTTCCCTCAACAAGAAATAAGTCAGAACGATCTCTTTCTTTTTTCTTTAATAATTTGGCTCTTTCTTTTATTTTTTTATTTTGTGCTGAAGTAATAATTTCCATAAAAACATTCTACCATGTATTGTTTATTTTTTTTAATTTTGTATAATACTAATTGTTAACACGTCGAAAAGAAGTAGTAGTTGTTCCAACCTTGTTTAGAGAAATTGATTCATAGGCTGAAAGATCAATACAAGAGTAAACAATGAATTCATCTTGGAGTGAGAGTTAATCCTCTCCCGTTTCAAACGGTTATCATGATTAATAAAGTGCGTTAAGACGAAATAGGATGGTACCGCGGATATTCCGTTCCTATAACGTCTTTTTTTATTGCAAAAAAGAAAGGAAATAATTATGTCTAAATTTGAAGAATTACATGAAGAGGCTTTAAGCCGCATCAAAGCAGCAAAAGATTCAAAGGATTTAAATGATTTACGTGTGTATTATTTAGGAAAAAAAGGTCCTGTTCAAGCATTGATGAAAAACATGAAGGATTTACCAAAGGATGAAAAACCGGCTTTTGGTAAGAAAGTCAATGAATTAAAACAACGTCTTTCTCTTGTGATTGATGAAAAGAAAAATGAACTATCTGAGCTTGAAATGCAAGCAAAAATCGAAAGTGAAAAGATAGATATCACTTTACCAGGTCGTCGAAACAATACGGCTAATTTACATCCATTAACACTTGTAAACCAAGAATTAGAGGATTTATTTATTGGTTTAGGTTATCAAGTAATTGAAGGATCAGATATCACAAACGATGAATATTGTTTTGAAAGAGCCAATATTCCAAAGGATCACCCAGCTCGTGCAATGCAGGATTCACTTTATATTGATGCCAATGAATTATTAAGAACGCATACTACAGCAATTCAAATGGCTGTTTTAGAAAAGAGTGCTCCAAACCTACCAATTAAGGTTGTGTGTCCAGGTAAGGTTTATCGTAGAGATGATGATGATGCAACCCATTCTCATCAATTTATGCAAATGGAAGGGCTTGTTATTGGAGAAAGAGTTACGCTTTCGGACTTAAAAGGAACCTTAGAGTTTTTAGCAAGAAAAATGTTTGGACAAAGTCGTCAAATTCGTTTCCGTCCAAGCTATTTCCCATTTACAGAACCAAGTGTTGAAGTAGATGTAAGCTGTCATATTTGTGATGGAAAAGGATGTTCAACTTGTAAAGGTACCGGTTGGATTGAAATTTTAGGTGCTGGTGAGGTACATCCAAATGTATTAAAAATGGCTGGCTATGATCCAAATACATGTTCTGGATTTGCCTTTGGTGTAGGTATTGAAAGAATTGCAATGTTGAAATATGGAATTGATGATATTCGTCATTTCTATACGAATGACCAACGATTTACATGGACATTCAAACGTTTTGAGTAAGGGAGGATGGTAAAATGTTATTATCGAGAAAATGGTTATCTCAATATATGGATGTATCGGATTTAAGCATTGAACAAATTGCCGATAAAATTACAAGTGCTGGCTTTGAAGTAGAAGCAATTGAATATTTATCAAGTGGAACAAATCTTGTGATAGGTGAAGTTTTGACTTGTGAAGATCATCCAGATAGCGATCATTTACACTGTACAACAGTAAATATAGGGGATGAAGTTTTATCTATTGTGTGTGGAGCTCCGAATGTAGCTGCTGGACAAAAGGTCATTGTTGCTAAGGTTGGTGCGGTTTTACCTGATGGTGAAATCAAAGCTGGTAAGATTCGTGGACAAGAAAGTAATGGAATGATCTGTTCTTTATTTGAATTAGGTGTGGATAAGCATCTATTAAGTGAAGAACAATTAGCTGGTATTGAAGTTTTAGATCAAGATGCACCGGTTGGTCACACTGACCCTCTTGCATATCTTGGTTTAGATGATGAAATTATGGATATTGGCTTAACACCAAACCGAAATGACTGCCAGGCTATTTTTAATATGGCTTTAGAAACGGGAGCAATTTTAAATCGTCCAGTTCATCTTCCAAATTATGATCATTGTGCTGATGGCGGAAAAACAAGCTCATTAAAGATTAACAGCTTAACTCCAAAGTGTCCTTCTTTTTTAGGTAAGGTTATTGGTCATATTACTATTAAGGAATCACCAAAATGGATGAAAGAGCTTTTAAGAAGTGCAGGTGTTCATAGCATCAACAATGTCGTTGATATTTCAAATATCGTTATGCTAGAAACGGGACAACCAATGCATTTCTATAATGCAGCAGCTATTCCTAATCAAGAAATCACGGTTGCGGATGGTTTTCATGAAGGGTATACCGCTTTAGATGGAATTACTTATGATTTACAAGAAGAGGATATTGTTATTACCAATCAAGGAAAGCCAATTGGAATTGCTGGTGTTATGGGTGGTGATGATTCAAAAATCACCGATGATACAAGCTCGTTGATTATCGAATGTGCACAATTTGATCATGTGTCGATTCGAAATACAGCGCGTCGATTGAATTTGAATACGGATGCTTCAGTTCGTTATCAAAAAGGAATTGAACCTTTGGCTGCTCAAAAAGCCTTGGATCGAGCTGTTCAATTATTGATTGAATATGCCGATGCTTCAGAAATTGAAGAAACGGTTGAATATGGACAGAATGGGTATCAACCAACAGTATTAAAATGTACTTTAGAGGATATCAATCATCGTTTAGGAACAGATTTTAGTGCAGAAGAAGTACAGGATGTTTTTGAACGCTTGTATTTTGAGCCACATTATGAAAATGGAACCTATACATGCACGATGCCAAGCAATCGACAAGACATGGAAGGCATGGCTGATCTTTCTGAAGAAGTTATTCGTCTTTTAGGCTATGATCGATTACCAAGTACACTTCCTTTAATGGAAATGACAGAAGGTAAATTAAATAAGAAGCAACAAACCGTTCGTATGGTTCGTACGTATTTAACCAACCAAGGCTTGCAGGATTGTGTAACCTATACTTTGGTTTCAAGTGAGAAAAAGAACAATGCCATTTTACCAATTGGAGAAGCTACACAATTGGCTATTCCAATGAGTGAAGAAAGACGTTGGATTCGTACAAGTATTTTACCAAGTCTTTTGGATGTCGTTGCTTATAATCGTGCCCATTCTTTAAATAACGTAAATGTTTTTGAAATCAGTGATTTATCAAATACAGAAGGATCAAAGACTCATTGTGCCTTTGTTTTAACAGATGATCTTCAAGAAACACGTTGGGCAAAATATGAGCTTCCATCCGATTTCTATACCGCAAAAGGATTGTTAGAAGAATTATTGGATAAAATGGGCATCGCAAGTCAAAGAATCTTCTTTAAAGAAAATAAGGAAGATGTAACACATTTCCATCCATATCGTAGTGCTCAAGTATATATTGGAAAAGATTATGTTGGTATTTTTGGAGAAATTCATCCAAAATATGGAAAAGAAAGCAATGCGGAGCATGCTATTCTTGCTGAATTTGATTTAGATGCTTTACTCGATGTTAAAAAATCAAAGATTAAATATACGCCTGTTTCGAAATATCAAAGTGTGACAAGAGATGTTGCCTTAGTTGTAAAAAGAAGTGTTAAAGTAGGCGATATGATTCAAACCATTAAAAAGAATGGAAAATTAGATAAAGAGAATATTATTCGTGATGTACAGGTATTTGACGTATATCAAGGATTGCCTATGCCACCAACTGAAAAATCAATTGCTTTATCGATTTTATTCCAATCCGATAAGAAGACCTTGAATGATGAACAAATCACGCAAGTCTTTACTGGCATTATTCAAGCTCTAGAAAAGGAATTTGATGCGGTTCTAAGAAATTAAAAGAGTCGAATGCACACAAGCTAGTGTGCATTCTTTTTTTATGGTAGTATATCTCAAGTTTTACAGTAAAAAAGCCGAATAGCCTTTGTTTAAGGGCTGTTCGGCTTTTTGTCAGTGTAGCGTGCAATGATTTCTTTTTAAAATTATCAATATT
>CAVKAP010000059.1:0-15006 GCA_963654445.1 Segatella copri | reverse complement strand
GATACTAAAAACAGTAGGAATCACTGAAAAAGGATACATGGAAAGAGCAGAAGAAATTAGAAGCCAGTTCAACTGAAAACCGGCTTCTTTTTTAATAGATGTATAAAAATCGTGAGAAGTTGACGTTAAAACGAAACTTTGGCAGTCTTTTATTGACACTGCTAAAAACTTGATGTATTATTAGCAGGTAGATAAAAAGAGTGCTAAAAAGGAGGGCGTTATTATGCCTAGAAAGAAACAGTTTAAATCCGAATCAAAGCGTTTATTAGATTTGATGATCAATTCTATTTATACGCACAAAGAAATTTTCTTACGTGAAATTGTATCGAATGCCAGTGATGCCATCGATAAATATTATTTTGAACATGCAGGACATGTGGATCCTGATTCTTTAGAAATTCGTATTGATCCAGATAAAGAAAATCGTTTATTGACCATTAGCGATAATGGGATTGGTATGGATCAAAATGAATTAGAAGAAAACCTAGGAACGATTGCTAAATCGGGTTCATTAGCCTTTAAAGAACAAATGGATAAAAAGGAAGATGAAAAGAACTCAGATGTAGACATTATTGGTCAATTTGGTGTTGGTTTCTATTCCGCTTTCATGGTCGCAAAATCCATTACGGTCATCTCGAAAAAGGATGGTGCTGATGCCGCCTATAAATGGGTGAGTCAAGGGGATGATGGCTACTATATTACGGAAACGGAAAAAGAAGGCCGTGGTACAACCATTGTCTTAGCTTTAAAGGATGATACCGATGAAGATGATTATTCAAAATACCTTGAAACCTATACAATTGAAAGCTTGATTAAGAAATATTCAGACTACATTCGTTATCCAATTCATATGCAAGTGGAAACCTCTAAAGTAAAAGAAGGAACAGAAAAAGAAGAAAAGCCTGAATATGAAACAGTTGTAGAAGATAAGACTTTAAATTCTATGGTTCCTTTATGGAAGCGTGAAAAGAGTAAGATTACTGAAGAAGAATACAATCAATTCTATAAGGATCATTTCTATGATTATGAAGATCCACAACGAACAATTCACTTTAGTGTAGAAGGAAATGTAAGCTTTACTGCTCTATTGTATATTCCATCCCATGTACCACAAGGCTTCTATAATCAAGATTATAAAAAGGGTCTTCAATTGTATAGCCGTGGTGTCTTCATTATGGACCATGCTGAAGATTTGTTACCAGATTCTTTACGCTTTGTGAAAGGTTTAGTTGATTCACAAGATTTATCTTTAAATATCTCACGTGAAATGCTTCAACATGATAATCAATTAAAATTAATTGCGAAACGAATTGAAAAGAAGGTTCTATCTGAACTATCTACTATGTTGACCAAAGAGCGTGATGCGTATGAAGCCTTCTGGAAGACCTTTGGCTTGAATTTGAAATTCGGTGTTTACAACAATTGGGGACAAGATAAATCGAAGTTTGAAAATCTATTGATGTTCTATACAAGCAAGGAACAAAAGCTTGTCACTTTAAATGAATATGTCGATCGTATGAAGGAAGATCAAAAGGAAATCTATTATGTATCGGGCTCTGACTTAGATAAGATGGATAAGCTTCCAATTGTTCAAACCTTGAAGAAAAAGGATTTAGAAGTCATTTACTTATTAGATGATGTCGATGAATTTGTGATGCAGACGCTTCAACAATTCCGTGAAAAAACCTTTAAGAATGCCCTTCAAGGAGATTTAGACTTAGATAGCGAAGATGAGAAAAAGGAATTGGAACAAAAATCAACTGAAAATAAAGAGCTTCTCGATTTTATGAAGGAAGCCTTACCAGATTGTTCGGAAGTAAAAATTTCCAATCGATTAAGTGAAGATCCAGTTTGTTTGAGCGCAGGAGAAGGCGTTTCCTTTGAAATGGAAAAGGTCTTCGCAAATATGCCTGAAGGAAATAACCCAATGGGTGCTATGAAAGCCAGTCGTATTTTGGAATTAAATCCAAACCATCCAATCTTTGAGACCTTGCAAACTTTATTTAAAAATGATAAAGATAAGGTTAAAGAGGTTGCGGAAGTATTGTATGATCAAGCTTTATTGATTGAAGGATTTACCATTGAAGATCCAATGGAATACAGCCGTAAGATTTGTGAATTATTAGTTGGTTCACATAAATAAGAAAAAAACCTCTTTTGAGGTTTTTTTTTATGGAGGAAAAGAAATGAATTATTTAATTGTAGGGTCCGGTGGCGTTGGAGGCTGCATTGGAGCTTATCTAACAAAGGCTGGAAAGGATGTAACCCTGATTGCACGAAATGCGCATTTAAAGGCTATGAAGCAGAAAGGGTTGATCTTAGAGGATACCAAAGGAAATCAAGAAGTGATACCAGTTAAGGCCATGGAATTAAAGGATTATAAGGAAAAGGCAGATGTCATCTTTCTTTGTGTAAAGGGATATTCCATTGCTTCGCTTGTGGATGAATTGAAGCGAGTAAGTGATGAAAGGACAGTCATCATTCCAATATTAAATGTCTATGGAACCGGTGATAAGCTTCAAAAGGAATTAAAGGCACAGGTTTGTGATGGTTGTATCTATATTGCTTCGGAAAAGAAGGAGGCTGGAACAATCTTGATGAAGGGCTCGATTTTTCGAATCGTCTATGGCTTAAGCAGTCATGAAATTCCACCACGATTAGTTGAAATAAAAAAAGATTTAGAACAGAGTGGCATTGAAGCGGTTTTATCTGATAACATTCAACGCGATGCCTTTGAAAAATATGCCTATATTAGTTCGGCTGTAACTTGTGGTTTATACTATCATGCCACAGCAGGTGATATGCAAAAGGAAGGAAAAGAACGTGAACTATTTAAAGCCTTAAATCATGAAATTGAATTGTTAGCATGTGCTATGGGCATTCCTTTTGAAAAGGATATGGTGAAGGAAAATGTCGCAATTCTTGATACCTTATCTCCTCTTTCTTCTACATCCATGCAAAGAGATATAGCCCAAGGAAATCCAAGTGAAATTGATGGATTGATCTATGAGGTAGGTCGTTTAGCAAAACAATATCAAGTTGAGCTTCCTCATTTTCAAAAAATCATAGCGAAGCTACAACGTTTTTGTTAGAAGAGAATTATGAAAAAAATCATATTTGATCTAGGAAACGTTCTTGTACACTTTGAACCGGATCAGTTTTTAAAAGAACTATTCAAGGATGAAATCATCATTCAGCGCTGTAAAGAAGTCTATTTTCATGGCTTGTGGAATGAATATGATCGAGGCTTTCTATCAAAAGAAGACATGGTAGACAAGGGAAGTCGTCTCTATCCTGAAAATTGTAAGGATTTTTCTTTGATGATGGAAAAGTGGACAAGCTATGTTACGGCAATCGAAGGCAATATAAAATACATTGAAACTTTGATAAAAAAAGGATATGATTTGTACATTCTGTCGAATATTCCACAGGATTGTTATGAATATTTATTGAATAATGAAGCTTGGTTTCAAAATATGACCGGTGTGTATTCATTTCAAGAAAAAACAATCAAACCAGAAGAAAAGATTTATCAGATTTTATTGGATCGCTTTCATTTAAAAAGTGATGAATGTATTTTTGTTGATGATAAGCTGGAGAATATTCAAGCAGCAGAAAAATTGGGATTTATTGGACTTCATTGTACCGATGCATCTCAATTGCCAAGTTGGCTAGAAAGAAAACTATGAAACAGATCAATAAGAAAGAAATGGTCGAACAGCTCGCTGAACAATATGCCGTTCAAGTGAAGGTGGGCGATGTCTATAAAGCGAAAAAGGATAAGCATTATCGAAATAAAGTTATCGTTGCCTTTGGAAAAAGTAAAGGGAAGGTCTATGCAGGACAATATGCACCGCATAGCCATCGGGTAATTAAGGATTCAGGACGTTTACTACAGCCTGAAATCATCAATCGTTTAATTGATCGCATTGTTGAATTGGTTCAATCCATGAAGATTTACCTATATAATGAAAACAATGGAACCGGTGTTTTACGTCATGTCATGATTCGCTATGCCCAAGCAACGGATGAAATCATGGTCGTATTTGTGACTGGAACGAGTCAATTTCCTTCTCGACATAATTTAGTCAAGGTTTTATGTCAAGAATTTCCACAAATTAAAACGATTGTACAAACCATCAATGCGCGTCATACCAGTGTTGTGATTGAAAACAAGCCCATCCTTTTATATGGAGATGGAACGATTACGGATATTTTATGTGGGAAGAAGATCACAATCAGTGCAACCGCCTTTTATCAAATTCATCCTCAACAATGTGAGGTTTTATATGGTTTAGCACGTAAGATGTGTGATCTAAAAGAAAGTGATACCCTTTTAGATACCTATTGTGGAACAGGAACCATTGGATTAAGCTTAGCAGATTGTTGTAAGCAGGTCATGGGGGTAGAAATCAATTCAGATGCGGTAGCCAATGCCCGTTATAATGCAAAACAAAATAAGGTAAGAAATATGAAATTTGTCAACATGGATTCAACGCAATTCATGTTAGAAGCCAAGAAATACAATCACCATTTTGATGTAATCGTCTTAGATCCACCGCGTGCAGGGACGACGCGTCAATTTATTGATGCAGCCACCTCTTTAAAGCCAAGAAAGATTTGTTATATATCGTGTGACCCTAAAACCTTGATGCGTGATTTAAAAAGCTTTAAAAAAGCAGGCTATACGACCAATAAAATTGAATTAGTTGATATGTTTCCAAGAACAGAGCATATTGAATGTATCTGTGTATTAGAACGACATGTATATAATGTCGAAGCCTCAAAGAAAAAACAGGAGCAGAAAAAGCAATTTCAGAGAAAGAAGATTGCTAGAAGAAAAAACAAAAGATAAGAAGAAGCAGGGATTCCTGCTTTTTTAGTGCGAAAATTATCGAAAAAAGATAATAATTTATTTACAAGCGTTTATTTTTGTGGTAAAAAGGAAGAAGAAAATCAGAATATGGTGATAGATTATGAAAAAGTTAAAGGTTTTATTTTGTACATTGATTTTATTTTGTACCTTCTTTGCCTCTTGTATCAATGTGAGCGCAAAGACAAATGAAAGCTCGTTTTCTAGTTTAGAAGGGAAAACAGCCGGTGTTTTAACGGGAACACCACAGGATCAAATCGTACAAGCAAGCGTCAAGGATGTAAAGCTACAATATTATAATACGGTGAATGATTTACAGATGGCTTTGGAAAAGCATAAGATTGATTTTATTGCTTTATCGAGTGTCAATTATTACAGTATGGCCAAGGATTATCCGCAATTTGCCTATATACAAAAGCCTTTGGCTACCTTTGATGTAGGTACGATTTTTCCAATGAGTGAAAAAGGAGATGCCCTAAGGAAGCAATACAATCAATATATTTCGAAAATAAAAAACAATGGAACCTTAGATGATTTAGATCAATATTGGTTATACCCACATAATTGGAAGAATATTGAGATTCCGAAAAGTGGGAAAAATGGCACATTAACCCTTGGTACACCAAATACCTTAAAGCCTTTTTCCTTTATGCTGAATGATCAAAATGCAGGCTTTGATATTGCCATTGTGGCAGGCTTTTGTAAGGCCTATGGTTATGGCTTAGAAATTGAAAATGGTGATTTTGCCGGTGCCTTAAGTGGAATTGCCACAGGGAAATATGATTTTGCGGCGGGTCAAATTTCATGGACGCAAGAGCGTGCAGAAAGTGTTAATTATTCGGATTTTTACTACAAACAAAAAATTGTTGCAATCGTTAATACGGATTATTTTAAAGGAAATGCAAATTTAATTACAGCAGATCAAGATTCTTCAAAGAAGAAAAGATCCTTGTGGCAAAGCATTCAAAAAGCTCTATTCCAGCAAGATCGTTATCGTTCGATTCTTCAAGGCTTATTGGTCACTTTAGAAATTACTTTCTTAGGTTTTCTTTTAGCAAATGTTCTAGGTGCCTTGCTTTGTTGGATGTCACTATCAAAGCTTAAAGGATTGCGATGGATTTCCTTCCTTTATTCAAGCTTGATGCAGGGCTTACCGATTGTGGTGGTTTTGATGCTCTTATATTATGTTCTTTTTGCACAATCTACGCTAAATAATGTGGCTGTTGCCATCTTAGGTTTTGGCTTTGTCTTTGCGGCCTTTTTAGCTCAAGTCTTTGAAAGTGGAATTCGCAGTGTGAATCGTGGACAATGGGATGCCGCTCTAGCAATGGGACTTTCAAAACGTCAAGTCTTTAGAGGCATTGTTTTCCCGCAAGCACTTCGTGCTGTATTACCAGCCTATTTTACGAACTTGATTAATTTGATGAAGTCAACAGCCATTGTTGGATATATTGCGATTACCGATTTAACCAAGGTCGGAGATATCATTCGAAGCAATACCTATGAAGCCTTTGTGCCATTGATGTGTGTAGCGATTCTTTATTTATTGATGGCTTGTTTATTATTAGCCATTATGAAGCTGATTCAAAAGAAGTTAGAACCAAAAAGAATTGGAGGAAAAAAGCATGATTCAAATTGAACATTTAAATAAAGTCTATCCAAACGCAACCCCTCTAAAGGATATCAATGCCACTATTCATAAAGGAGATGTTATTTCCATCATTGGACCATCAGGATCTGGAAAATCCACCTTGCTTCGATGTTTAAATCGTTTGGAGCAAGCGAGCTCTGGTCGAATTATCGTGGATGGAATGGATATTTATTCAAAGGATTGCTCTTTACCTTTATTAAGACAAAAGATGGGAATGGTCTTTCAAGATTTTAACCTCTTTTCGCATATGAATGTGATTGAGAATTTAATGTATGCCCCACAAAAGGTATTAGGCTTATCCAAAGAACAAGCCTATCAAAGAGGAATGAAGCTTTTACGAATTGTGGGCTTAGAACAAAAGGAATTGAATTATCCCGATGAATTATCCGGAGGACAACAACAGCGTATTGCCATAGCACGCACTCTTGCCATGGAACCAGAAATCATTCTTTTTGATGAACCCACCTCGGCTTTGGATCCAACCATGGTTGGAGAAGTCTTATCGGTTATTAAACGTTTGGCACAAGAAGGCATGACTATGTTAATTGTGACCCATGAAATGGAGTTTGCCAAACAAATCTCAAATCGCATCTTCTTTTTAAATGAAGGGATTATTTATGAACAAGGAAGTGTTGAAGAGGTCTTTGAGCATCCGAAAAAGGATGCGACTCGTCGATTTATTTATGGTCTTTCTGGATTGAATAAGACCTTCAATAAGACCAGCTTTGATTACCTTGGCTTTAAAAGTGAAGTGAATGAATTTGCCTTAAAAAAACAAATGCCTCTAAAAATTTGGAAGGAAGTACAAGAGGATATTGATGAAGTTTATTTAAAGATTCTTTTACCAAGCTTGGATGAGAAGACGGAAGGAAATTTTTCTTTGGAATATTCAGAGCGAAATGAAAAATGCACCCTTTCTTTTCAATGGGAAGATAAAGAATTTGAAAAATATTTCAATAATGAAAAAAAGAAAAGACTTCTGGAAAGAAACAATGTACAATGTTTCAGGAATGAATTTGGAAAAAATGAAATTTTGATTCAGATTCAGAATTAAAGGAGATTTGATATGAATGAATTTACAAGTGAAAAATCAACGTGGAAGACAAAATTTAAAGCCTTAGGGCCAGGGATTTTAATGGCATCGGCTGCGGTCGGTGGCTCCCATATTGTCTCATCCACTCAAGCAGGTGCTATTTATGGATGGCAATTGGCTTTATTGATTGTATTGATTAATGTGTTTAAATATCCATTCTTTCGTTTTGGTTCCCAATATACGATGGAAAATGGAAAGAGCTTAATTGAAGGATATGCCGAAAAAGGAAAGCTATGGCTTACAATTTTCTTTGTCTTGAATGTTTTTTCAGCCATCGTAAATACTGCTGGTGTTGGAATTTTATGTGCTGCAATTCTTTATAATATTGCACCAAATGGCTTTGGATTGTCGATTTCTCAATTGACAACAATTATCATTGTGATTATTTGGGCGATGATTTTAATTGGTGGTTATAAATTTTTAGATGGTTTAGCAAAATGGGTCATGACAGCTTTAACGATTGCGACGGTATTAGCCGTTGTGATTGCACTATTCCAACATCGTGAATATGCACCAAACTTTGAAGCACCAACACCATGGCGTATGGCTGCTTTACCTTTTATCGTTTCATTAATGGGATGGATGCCTTGTCCAATTGAAATTTCTGCCATTAATTCGATGTGGCAGGTTGAAAAAAGAAAACAAGTGAAGATGTCCTTAGAGGATGCGATGTTTGATTTTAATGTAGGATATGTTGGAACCGCAATTCTTGCTTTAATCTTCTGTGCTTTAGGTGCCTTGATTCAATTTGGATCTGGTGAAGAAGTATTAAGTGCATCTGCTGCTTATATAGCTCAATTTGTAAATATGTATGCGTCTGTGTTTGGCGATTGGTCACGTTTATTGATTACTTTTATTGCCTTCTTATGTATTTTTGGAACCGTTATTACCGTAATCGATGGGTATTCTCGTGCCAATGATGAAGCATTACGTCTATTGCTTGGAAAGAAGGAATCGAGTCGTAAAGCACTTTCGATTTGGGTTTCATTAACCTCAATCATTGGATTGATCATTGTTTATTTATTCTCAGGAAATGTTGCGACCATGTTACGTTTTGCGATGATTGCTTCCTTTATTACGACACCATTCTTTGCCCTATTGAATTATACCTTAGTAAATAATAAGGAACATCAAATCAAATCTTGGTTAAAGGGATTAT
The DNA here is from genome assembly GCA_963654445.1 of Segatella copri. Taxonomy (GTDB): domain Bacteria; phylum Bacillota_I; class Bacilli_A; order Erysipelotrichales; family Erysipelotrichaceae; genus Absicoccus. The sequence goes on along the minus strand of CAVKAP010000059.1, from coordinate 6,230 downwards.
CGATTATTGGTTTGATCTATCTCTTTGGATTTGCGTTATTCTTTGTCGTCGCTTGGTTAACTGGAAATGTCTAAAAGTCTTAGCAATGCTAAGGCTTTTTTTGGCAATAAAAAAGGATTGAATGGCTCAATATTCAATCCTTGCATGAAAAACAGAAAGGAGGTAAATCGATTAAGAAAGATATCATTCTGTTTTTCATTTCTATTATGGCGCCATTTTAATAAAAAAGTGGAATCGATACCATTGAAAAATGTCATTGCTTGAAATGACAAATGTAAGAAATTAAGGATACAAATGTAAATCTTCATCAAGTTATCGTCTAAAAAAACATCCTGTCGTTTAAAAAACCGAAAACTCTTAGCCTTCGGTTTTTCTTAAGATATCAACAGTATGTGAACTTGCTCCAATAAGATCCTGTCTTTGACAAGTGGCAAGATGATAGTCCATAAAGGATTCAAAGGTTTTCTCATCCATTTTGTTTAAAATGGGACGCATATAATCGGCTGGGCCATCGGCGGCAATAATTTCGATTCGATCCAATTGAACTTCTTTATTGAGTTCATTGATTTGTTCTAAACGAATATAGCTATAAAGATCATCAATCGTTGTTTGAACTTGAAAGCTTTCATCTACTTTTCCTTGTTCGATGGACTCTAAAATATGATTGTCACGAAAGCCATGAACAAGAATGCTATATTCATTCATGACATAGGCAACCAAAATAATTCCATTGACCTTGGTTACACGCTTAGCTTCGGATAAAGCCTTGATTTTATCCTCTTTGGTGAATAGATGGTACATAGGTCCAAAAAGAAGGGTGCAATCAAAACGATTGTCTGGATAACGACTTAAATCAAGAGCACTGCCTTGATAGGCCTTGACCTTGCTTTTTTTTGCTTTTAACATGCCTAAATTATATTTTACAAGCTCAATGGCTTCGACGGTATAGCCTTCTTCGGATAAAGGAACGCAATAGCGGCCGGTTCCAGCACCAATATCTAAGATGGAATCGCCTTCTTTTAAATATTTATGGATATAGGTCATGGTTGTTCGATATTCTACTTGACCATGTCTTGAAAGTAGTCTTTTCTCTTCGCAAAATTTACCATAATACGTTTCTAATTCGTTCATAAGATCTCCCTTGTTTTCGTTAGAATGTTATCGATTTTTCTTAAGACTGTCAATGAAAGGCTTCGACAAGAAAAAAAGTTCATGATAAGATTTTTTGGTTAGAAATTTAGAAAGGGAAGAAAGATTTTCTATGAAAGATATAATTCAACTCAGTGATCATTTTACCTATCGGCGATTGTTACGATTTACGTTTCCATCGATGCTGATGATGGTGTTAACTTCAATATATGGCATTGTGGATGGTTTTTTTGTTTCCAATTTTGTTGGAAAAAATGCCTTTGCGGCTGTGAATTTTATTATGCCCTTTTTAATGATTGTCGGGTCTCTCGGCTTTATGTTTGGTTCGGGTGGAAGTGCCTATATTGGAAAAACCTTAGGTGAGAAAAATCATCTAAAAGCCAATGAGATGTTTTCTTTATTAATTCTTACAACCTTTATTTGTGGGGTTTTGATTGCTCTTATAAGTATTGCTTTTATTCGTCCGATTGCACTGTTTTTAGGTGCAAGTCAAGCACTGCTTGAAGATTGTATTCAATATGGGCGAATTATCTTAATGGCTTTACCTTTTTTGATGCTTCAATATGCCTTTTCGAGTTTGGTTGTAACAGCAGAAAAACCAAAGCTTGGCTTAGTGATTACAGTTGTATCCGGTGTTATCAATATGGTGGGGGATGCATTCTTTATGGCTGTTTTTCATTGGGGCGTAACAGGAGCAGCTTGTGCTACAGCTTTAGGACAGATTATTGGTGGAATGGTTCCTTTAATTTACTTTTCACAAAAAAATAAAAGTCAATTACGTTTTGTCAAACCTAAGTGGAATGGAATGGCCTTGCTTAAGATTGCGACCAATGGGTCTAGCGAGCTTATGAGCAATTTATCGGCTTCGATTGTCGGTATGCTCTATAATCATCAATTGATGAAATATGCAGGAGCCAATGGTGTTGCGGCCTATGGAACTTTAATGTATGTCAACTTTATCTTTTTAGCTATTTTTATGGGCTATTCGATGGGTGTAGCACCAGTGATTAGTTATCATTATGGTGCAGGAAATCAAAGAGAAATTAAAAGTCTTTTAAAACAATGCTTACAAATTATTGCGTGTTTATCGATTGCGATGGTTTTTTTGTCAGAAGGCTTAGCTGGAAGTATGGCGAAAATCTTTGTTGGATATGATGCAGTGCTATTAAAGATGACCATTCATGCCTTTCATATTTATGGACTTTCCTTTTTGTTTTCAGGTACATCGATTTTTGTTTCAGGCTTTTTTACCGCTTTAAATGATGGCTTGACGTCTGCTTTGATTTCTTTTCTTAGAACCTTAGTCTTTGAAAGCTTAGCGGTTTTATTTGTTCCATTGCTTCTTGGCTTAGATGGCATTTGGTGCGCTGTTGTCATTGCTGAATCGATTGCGATTTTATTATCGTGCTTCTTCCTTATAAAAAAACGGAAACAATATCAATATTAAGACAGGTTATCCTGTCTTTTTTGATTCCTTTTTGTTTCAAAAAGATGAAAGTAAAAAGAAAAAAGGAAACAATAAAAATCAAGAAAAAAGAATAAATCATGAAAAGATTGAATTGTATCTTCCTTCTTCTTTTTCTATGATGAGCTTAGTAAAGGAGATAGACGATGAATAAAGAACAAGTTCAACGAATTCAAACCTTAAAGAAACGAATGCTAGAAGCAGATCGTTATGTCAGTATTGAACAAGCATTAATTATTACAAATACATACAAAGCACATGAAAAGGATTCCATTCAAGTTAAAAGGGCGTATGCCTTATACAATGCCTTAAATCAGATTGAAATTGGTATTGAACCTGAGGAATTAATTGTTGGAAATCGAACCAAAGGGGTACGCTATGGTGTTGTTTTTCCAGAAAGTGGAATCTCTTGGGTTGATCGAGAATTTGAAACGATTCCAACACGTGATCAAGATCGCTTTCTCGTACGTTCAGAAGATATCGAAACCTTCCGTAAAGTCATTGTTCCTTATTGGAAGACAAAGAGCTTAGAGGATGTGATTGACCAACGCTTTGGGAAGGAAATTAATGAAATCAAAAAAGTAGTGAAAATCAATCAAACCGATCATGCGCAAGGACATATTTGTCCAAATGTAAAGGAATGGCTTGAAACGGGACCAAATGGTTATATTCAAAAAGCCGAAGAAAAATTAAAAGAAGCCAATGAAAAACAAAAAGAATTTTATGATTGTGTAATCTTAGTGATGAAGGGGGTACAAGCCTTCATGCAAAGATATGCGGATTTATTAAATGAAAAGGCAAAGGAAGAAAGAAAATATGCGGCTTCAATGAAAAAGGTTGCTCAAATTTGTGTAGATTTACAGAATCGACCAGCACAAAGCTTTCATGAAGCCATTCAATCCTTGTGGTTTTTGTTTGTGATCTTGCATATGGAATCCAATGCCTCTAGTTTTTCACCAGGGCGATTGGATCAGATTTTATATCCTTACTATAAAAAGGATATTGATGAATTAACACTAACGGAAGATGAGGCACAGGAAATCGTTGAATGTCTTTGGTTGAAATTTAATCAAATCGTTTATTTGCGAAATAAAAACAGCGCAAAATATTTTGCCGGGTTTCCAATTGGATTTAATGTAGCCGTTGGTGGACAAAATGAAAAGGGAGAGGATGCGACCAATGAATTGAGTCATTTATTCATTTCGGTGCAAGAAGATATTGGTTTACCTCAACCGAACTTATCGGTTCGTCTTCATGAAAAAACAGATGAAGGCTTATTAAGACATGCGGTAAAATGCGTATCAAAGGGAAGTGGAATGCCACAATTTTTTAATGATAAGGCGATTATTCAAGAAATGGAAAAATTGGGTGTTTCTCATGCCGATGCGATGGATTATGCGATTGTTGGTTGTGTTGAATTAACAACACAAGGAAATAATTTAGGATGGTCTGATGCGGCCATGTTTAATATGAATAAGGTTTTAGAATGTACTTTAAATCATGGTTTTTGTTTGATTACAGGAAAACAGCTTGCTCCTGATTATGGTTCTTTATCAACTTATTCAAGCTTTGAAGATCTAGAAGATGCGTATCAAAAGACCTTGGATTATTTTATTGAAAAGATGATTCCATGCTGCGAACAGGTTGAACAAGCACATATGGATATTTTACCAACACCATTCTTAAGTGCAGTGATTGATGATTGTATGGAGAAGGGTTTGGATGTAACGCGAGGTGGAGCACATTATAATCTTTCAGGCATCCAAATGATTCAAGTTGCCAATGTTGCTGATTCACTTGCTGCCATTAAACAAATGGTCTATGAAGAAAAGAGAATTAGCACGTTGGATTTAGAAAAGGCCCTACAAAGGAATTTTGAAGGAAACGAAATCATGCGACAGATGCTTATTCATCGAGTTCCAAAGTATGGAAATGATGTAGATTGGGTGGATCAATTGGGTGCTAAATGGGCTTATTATTTCCGCCAACAATTAAGAAAATATACCAATCTTAGAAAAGGACCTTATCATACAGGTATGTATACTGTGAGTGCCCATGTTCCAATGGGACAAAATGTTGGAGCGAGTGCGGATGGAAGATTAAGTCAAGAGCCTTTAGCAGATGGGGGGTTATCTGCAGTCTATGGAAGAGATTTAAAAGGACCAACAGCGGTTTTGAAATCCGTTTCGAAAATTGCGAATTGCTGTACGACCAATGGTGGTTTATTGAATATGAAATTCTTGCCTGATTTCTTTAAGACAGAAACCGGTATTCAAAAATTCTGTAATTTCTTACGCACCTTTGTCGATTTAGAAATTCCGCATATTCAATTTAATGTTGTTTCAAAACAAAATTTAATCGAAGCACAAAAGCATCCAGAACAATATCGCTCACTCACAGTTCGTGTAGCGGGCTACACCGCTTATTTTACGGAGCTTGCAGGAGATCTACAAAATGAAATCATCGCCAGAACGACCTATGACAACATCTAGTGGATTTGTGTTTGATATCAAACGCTTTGCGATTCATGACGGACAAGGGATACGTACAACAGTTTTCTTCAAAGGTTGTCCTTTAAGGTGTCGTTGGTGTCAGAATCCAGAGGGATTAAAGCTGAAACCACAAATTATCTATTTAGAAAAAAATTGTATGCATTGCGCCTCTTGTGTAAATGAATCAAAAAAAGGTGGCGTAAAATTAAAAGAAGGAAAAATTGTACTATCTCGTGATTGCAAGGAGGATTGGACTTCGATTGTAGATGTTTGTCCAACGATGGCCTTACGCTATGATGCAAAAAGAATGGATGTAGCGGATGTGATCGAAGAGATTGAAAAGGATCAGGCCTTCTTTAAGTATGGAGGTGGTATAACCATCAGTGGTGGGGAACCCTTTTATCAAGTAGATTTTTTAGAAGCGTGTTTAAAAGAAGTCAAAAAGAGAGGGATTCATACAGCCATTGAAACGACTTTTTTTACAAATACAGAAAATGTAAAAAGAGTATTACCTTATTTAGATCAAATTTATTGTGATTGTAAATTCTATGATTCAAATAAACATCAAACGTATACCAATGTAGAGAATGAAATCATTTTAAAGAATATAGAATATGTTTTAAAAAGTGAGAAAAAGGATCATGTGATTGTACGTATTCCATTAATTCCTACAATGACCGCAACGAAAGAAAACCTAGAAGCAATAAGCCGATTTCTATATTCATGTTATGAAGAAGTCCAAGTGGAGTTATTAAATTACAATCCATTGGCAAAAGCGAAATATGCATATTTGGATATGGATTATTGTTTTGAAGAAAATCCAAAGCTCTATCGAAAGGAAGAGATGGAAAATTTTTATCAAGTATTAAAAGAAAATGGCATTAAGAATCTCATCATAGAATGAAAAGAAACGTTAAGAAATTATTTCTTAGCGTTTTTTTAGAAAGGGTGTTCGGTTGTAATCGCAAAAATATATAAAAACAGAAAGTTTGGCGATTATAACCCGACAAAGTATTTATACAAAACTTGCAAAGTCCTATAAATAAAGGGGATTTAAAAAAGTCAAAATTTTTCAAAAAAAGTTCTTGACCTAGGTAAGGGAGGAGTGATATTATAAACAAGCT
>CAVKAP010000058.1:0-24124 GCA_963654445.1 Segatella copri | reverse complement strand
CTTTCCATATCTATATTATACAGCGACCGAGTGAATATAACAAGAAATATTGAGCAATTCATCCCACCACTTTCATTCTTTAGAAGTGAGGGATTTCTTGCCTAGAAACTGTTAAAAACGTTATAATCATTTTATGAAGAATAGAAATCATATAATTTTAGAAATATTAACAGAACAAAAAAAGATTGAAGTGACAGAACTCGCTAAAAAGCTTGGGGTATCACAGGTAACAGTTCGAAAAGATTTAGATACATTGGAAGAAAAAGGCATTATTAAACGTGAACATGGAATTGCTCGTCTTTGTAGTACGGATGATGTCAATGGCCGTTTGGCCTATCACTATGAAGAAAAAAGAAAGATTGCGCAAAAGGCAAGCACTTTAATTTCGGATGGAGAAACCATTATGATTGAAAGTGGAAGCTGTTGTGCTTTACTAGCAGAAAGCCTGACTCATAGTCATAAGGATTTAACGATTATTACCAACAGTGCCTTTATTGCCGATTATATCCGTGGTAAATCCAACTTTCAGATTATTTTACTTGCTGGTATTTATCAACAGGATGCCCAGGTTACAGTTGGCCCTTTGATTCGAGATAGCGTAGCGAACTTTTTCGTTGATCGTTTTTTTACAGCCTGTGATGGCTATGATTCAAAGATTGGCTTTTTCAATCGCGATCAAATGCGAGCTCAAGCCGTCCGTGATATGGCAGACCATGCCCAAGAGGTTATCATTCTGACGGAAAGTGATAAATTCTCAAAAAAAGGCGTCGTCCCTCTTCATTTAAAAGAGAAAGTTACTCAAGTCATTACCGATGGAAAAATTAAGGAAACGACATTAAAAGAGCTTGAGAGTCAAAATATACAAGTTCATATTGCTTAAAAAGCTAGAGTGATTACTCTAGCTTTCTTCTTGAATTAAATCTTCTTCATTAATGGAACGATAGACCCTACAAGGATTTCCTAAGGCAATGACATTCGATGGAATATCCTTGGTCACGACACTTCCAGCACCAATAATGGTATTCTTTCCAATCGTTACCCCTGGCAAAATTTTTACATCGGCCCCAATCCAACAATTGTCACCAATCACAATCGGCAAGGCTTTTTCCATACCGGCATTTCTTTGATGCGCATCATAGGCATGAATTGCTGTATACATTCCACAATTGGGTCCTATAAAACAATGAGAACCAATGGTAATGCCTCCACCATCCATTAGATAGGCATTATGATTGATATAAGTTCCTTTCCCAATCGTGCTGTAACAACCATAATCGGCATAGAAAGGGGAAAGAATGGTCACATCTTCTTCTAGCTCTGGTATAAGCTTGTTTAAAATATCCTTCTTCTTTTGAATATCTTTTGGTCTTGTTTGATTGAATTCAAAGCATAAATCTTCTGCATCCAATCGTTTTTGAAGTAACTCTTGATCAAAATTGGCATCGTACCATTTTCCTAATAACATCTTCTCTTTTTCAGTCATGGCGATATTATATAATGAATCGAAGGATTACGCAAAAACGACATCAAAGACCATCATGAAAGAAAATCCAATTGAAAAGAAAAATACACCGATATTGCTGTGAAAGTCACTGGACATTTCTGGAACCAGCTCTTCAATGACGACATAGAGCATAGCACCGGCCGCAAAACTTAAAAGATAAGGTAAGATTTCCAGCATCATGGAAGCCCATAGAAGCATAAGGACTGCTCCGATTGGTTCTACGATTCCTGTTAAGACAGCATAGAAAAATGCTTTTTTACGTGATTGTCCTTGAGCACGCAAGGGCAAAGAAATAATAGCGCCTTCAGGAAAATTTTGAATTGCAATTCCAATCGTAAGAACAAATGCAGCTTGTATGCTGATTTGATGATTTTGTATCCATCCGGCATAAACAACACCGACAGCCATCCCTTCAGGAATATTGTGTAGTGTAACCGCTAGAATCATCATCGTAATCTTATTTAAATGACTTTTTATTCCTTCTGATTGTGAGCTATTCAAATGTAAGTGTGGAGTTAGCTGATCCAATCCCAATAAAAAGAAAGTTCCCATCCAAAAGCCAAGAAAGGCTGCTCCAATTGATTGATCAATGGAAGGAAGCAATAAGCTCCATATCGAAGCGGCTACCATAATACCAGACGCAAATCCAATCAAGGCCTTTTGAAAGCGTGGCTTCATTTCTTGATGTAGGAAAAAGACACAGGCTGCACCTAATGTCGTTCCTAGAAAAGGAATCAGAAGACCAATAAATACCTGCATCTATTTTTTCGAGCCTTGATTGGCTACTGCGGCCATTTTAGCATCAATAGCACTTTGATCACCTAAATAATAATGAGAAAGAACATGCATCTTTTCATCAAATTCATAAACCAAGGGAACACCCGTTGGAATATTGATATTCATAATTTCCTCATTCGATAAATGATCAAAGTATTTGACCAAAGCGCGTAAAGAATTTCCATGTGCAGCAATCAAGATCTTTTTCCCTTCCTTCATTTGTGGTTGAATGACCTGTTCAAAATAAGGAACGACGCGTTCAATGGTTGTCTCTAACGATTCATGCAAAGGCAAAGCTTCCTTCACATTTTTATACATCACTTGATTTTTTGGTGCTCTTTCATCCTTTTCATCTAGAATCGGTGGTTTTACATCAAAGGATCGACGCCAAATCTTTACCTGTTCTTCACCATATTTTTCTGCCGTTTCACTCTTATTTAAACCTTGTAAAGCACCATAGTGACGCTCATTTAATTTCCAGGATTTGTATACTGGTAAATAATTACGATCCATTGCATCTAGAATATGATTCAAGGTATGAATGGCTCTTTTTAAATACGATGTATAGCATAAATCAAAATCATAGCCCTCTTCCTTTAAAAGAAGTCCCGCTTGAATAGCTTCTTCCTGTCCTTTTTCCGATAAATCGACATCGGTCCATCCCGTAAATAAATTTAATTGATTCCATTGGCTTTCACCATGACGAACTAAAACTAATTTCATAAGATCCTCCTAGTTAGTTTAGACTAACTTACGTTCTAAAAATAAAAGAGTTAGTCGAAACTAATTCTCTTTATCACCCGTATCTTAACAAGTTTTTATTCGAATTTCAAGCGTTTAGTCAATCGTGTAGACACGATTTTCTTTTCGTGGATGTCCTGCTGCTTCTTGGTCCGCATAACCAAGAACACAATGGCCAATACCTTCCCAATTTCCTTCAATTCCTAGGCTCTTTAATAAGTCTTGATATTCATCTTGTTCAAATTCTTCCTTGGCACGATGAATCCAACAGCTCGCAAGCCCTACAGCATGTGCTGCTAACATTAAATTGCCCATCACTAAAGATCCATCATACAAATAGGTTGGATAATCCTTGTTTGCCAAAACCACTAAAACACAAGGAGCACCATAGAAAGGATCAAAATCTTCCTTTCCCATGATTTGCGCATTGGATTTTGAAAGCTGATCACGTAGTTCTTTTTGCGTAACAACTAAAGTAATTACCCCTTGACGATCCATTCCACTGGCTGCATAAAGTCCTGCTTCGGCCACTTGATCAATCAATTCCTTTGAAGGCATTTCACTTTTAAATTTTCGAACACTTCGTCTTGTTTTTATTTTTTCAAGTACATCATTCATAATAGACCTCTTTCTATTTTTCTCTGTTTATTATATACCCTTTTTTCTCCAAGACATAAAGGGCCTTTTCCAATTGATCCTCTGGTACAAAAACATAATCACTTCGAAAGGTTGTCACAACATGAATCGCAATCTGATGATCAGCTAAGATTTTCGTTATCCCATGTAAATAACGATTTGTTTTGGTATCTTCAATGTCTGAGACAAAAAAGCCTCGCCATCCAGCATCTTCACGAAGAATATTTTTTGGCACTTTCTTAGAAAAACAAATCAATGAGCATTGCTCTTCCATCTTAGAAACAAAGGTATAGGGGCTGGTCCAATCAATTTCCACCGTTTGATCAATCGAACAAATAGAAAATTTGCCTGAAATCACTTCTAGTCGCATGCACTCACCTTCTGTTTCCATAAAAACCAAGCTAGGATATGTAAAGCCTGCTCAAACTTTTCTTCTTGAATGAGAGCATCCACTTCCATTGGACTTAGAAGGGAATAAGAAAGAAATTCGGTTTGATCTAGGGCTTGTTCCTTTTCTTTTCGGCAATTTCGAGCAAAGAAGATATAAACCTCATTATCAGCTAAGGTTGCATGACTAGGCACTTTATATAAATACATCCAATCTTCACTCTGATACCCAGTTTCCTCTTGTAGTTCTCTTTTGGCTGCTTGAAGGGCAATGTCTTGATTAATCTCTTTGGATTCAATACCTCCTGCAGGAAATTCAATGGTCTGCCGTCCAATGCCTTGACGAAATTGGCGCACACATAAGAAATTCCCTTGTCCATCTTGGGCAACGACAATCACATAGCTTCGAATGGAATAGGTATAGAAGGGACCATAGACTTTTCCATCAGGAAAAAGATAGTCCTTCTTCTTAAAATGCATCCATTCATCCTTGACAAGATCTTCCTCTTTTACGCATTTCCAATCTAAATTCATGATTACTCCTGTAAAGCCTTCTCAATTGCTTGGGCAAGCTGATCGGCACAGGAGGTATTTTTTATACCACATGCATTTCCTTTTAAAAGCTGAGCGACTTCCTTCGCATCGCGATTTTCTACCAATTTAGAAATTGCCTGTAAATTACCTGGGCATCCTCTTTCAAAGGAAACATGATGAATTTTGCCTTCATCCAATTCAAATTGAATTCTTTGTGTACAAACACCTTGTGGTGTATAGTCTATTTTTTTCATAAGCACCTTCCTGTCTCTTATTATACATCGATTTTTTCAGATAGCCATGCACGAAAGGCTTCCCCAATCACAATAGGCATTTCTTTTTGAAACATTCGTCCTGAATAGGCCCAATGAGGGAATGGAATAAATCGTCCTTTCACTAATGGTTGATATAAAGGATCAGCAATTACGATTTTAGCTTGGGAAAGCGCATGTTCAATTTCACATTCTTCATGGGTTTTTATATCACTTTCGGATAAAAGACCATCGGTAATTTCTGTTGGACAAAGAATGCCAACATCCTTCCATCCAAAATCTTTTTGAAGACATAGACGTAAGGAATTCATCAAAACAGGTTCACCAATCAATAGAATTTCATTGTTTGATTTAAAGGTTTCAATTTCAATATTCTTCTTTGTGTCATAGGCCAAACGTATACGCTTGGCAAGCTCTTTTGAAAAATAAGAACCCATTGGAACTCCAACAACATAAGGAATCCCAAATCGTTGATAGAGATCCTTGGCCATAGCTAAGGCTGTAGACGAACAAACGAGATTGACGCTTGCTTGTCCTGCCTTTTGGATCTTCTCAAAAGAGGTTGTCATAGACCAATTGGAAACAATTGGAAAGTCATTTTCCTTGCACCAAGTATTGAAAGCCTCACTATTTCCATGATAGCCAAAATCTAAAGGGGTCATGCCTAATAGATTGATTCCAAAATCCTGTGGATTGGATTGGGTACAAAAGCGTTGAGAAAAAGCCAAATACGCTTGACTTGCACCCAGCACATAGCTTGACATGCCGGAGGTTTGAAAGCCGAAACAAGGAATGCCCGTTTCTTTTTCAAGATAGTAGGCAATCCCTTTAAAATCGGTTCCCATCATCAAAGCAATTGGTGAACCGAATAAGGCAATGAAATTCGGTTTACATTCATTCGCTACTTCTATGATTTCTTGAATCAATTTATCATCATTGCCTAATATCGCATCATATTCTTCCAGTCCTGAAATAAAAATCAGACTATCCATCGAATACCATCGTGGTTCATCATGGGTCGCATAGGTTGAATTACAGCCAGATGCATCATGCATGACAATCAAACCACCTAATTCATACAAGGCAGAATTAATACCGGCTAAATCAGCCGCATAATTTGCGGTTTTAGCTACAACCTGTTTCATCCGATACACCCCTTTGCCTTCACAGATAGAACCTGTTCCGTATCCTTTGGATACCATAGTGCTTCTCTTATTTTCATTGCCAGCTTACGAATTCCAACAAAGCCATATAGACCATCATTATAAACCATATTCACAAAATAAGGGGTTCCTGCATAATAGGCCGCCTTTTGTCCAATAGCCAAAATCTTCTCTTTTTTTCCTTCATCTCGAGCCATTTTTCGACAACGAAAATCAATAGTAGCCCGAATCCATAAATCCGGACAATGCTCTTTTAGCCAATCAAAGGCTTCCTTTTCATGTGCAAGTAAAGTATCGGTATAAACAACTGTCACATGAAAGCCATGTTCGATTAATAGCTTAGCTAGACCCAATGGTCGAGGCGTTGCGGAATAATCAATTTGAATTGGAATATCCTTACATTCTCTTAAAGCCAAAGCTAAGGCTTTATTCGCTTCCTTTTCATATCCACTGCAATCAAAAGAAAGTGAACATTCTTTAGCCAACGTATTCATTTGATCTTTAATTTCTTGGTGATCCCAAGAAAAAGGCATATAGAAAAGCTTTTGATCCAATCGTCTTTCAAGCTCTTTTCCACTCTCTAAGGCCACTGGCATCGTTACGATATTATAGCTTGAATACGCCATTTCTTGATATTCTTGATAGCTTTCACAAAGACAAATATCTCGAATAGTCCAAGCATTTTGTCGAAACATTTGATATATTTCACAATCCAAATCCAAGGCAAAGGTATTCCCTATCACATTGACTGCATTTCCTTGTTTTTGAACTCTTTTTAAAGGGGCATAAAGCTGGACCATCGTTTTGTTTTCAAAATGCATATGACTGGTGCGCATGGTACAATTCATATAATTCTCAATAAAATCAATCGATGGATAGCTTGCACAAAGTGCCTTCATGACCATTTTTAGATCCAAGGCGGCAAAATGATGAATACAGCTTGTATAAACCATCACACAAGGTGGTAAGGCATCTAAATGATCCAAAATATCTTTGACACCTTTGATAAACAAGCCTTCTAAATCCCCTTTATACAAATCTTGTTCTTCAATCGTAACCATCGCAAAACGAGATAATCCTCCAAATTCGGCCGCACTTAATACAACCCCTCGTAAACAACCCTGTGGACAAACAAAGATTTCCATACATTCTGGAATCAACATAGGGGTATGAGCAATGGTCCATGTCCCTCGTGTAGGTGGACTGAATTCCAAGCCTTTTTTAAAAAAAGGGGGCTGATCAAGCTCTTTGATTTGATATTGCGCCTTATGCACGATCTTCTCCTTGCGCAATTAAGGCTTGTGCAAGCTTACGATAGGTTTGGGCTGCCTGACTTTCTGAAAATTCTTCCAAAACTGTTTTATGCATTTCATCCGCTTCTTGCACCAAAGGATCAAAATCGATGGTTCCTAAAACAGAACAAGACATATCGTCACAAAGCTCTTGAATTCGCTTTTCTTCCTCTTTTACATTTCGTCGATTCACAATAAGTCCACCTAATGTGGCATAGCCTCTTTTTTGAAAGGTATCAATGGCTAATCCAATATTCTTCGCTGCATGAATGGCCATTGCTTCTCCAGAAGTTAAGATAAAGACCTGATCAGCATAGCCTTCACGAATCGGCATCGAAAAGCCACCACAGACAACATCTCCTAATACATCAAATAAAACAATATCCGGTTGATAAACTTCATAGGCCTTTTTATCCATCAAAAGTTCCATTGCAGCAATAATTCCACGACCAGCACAGCCAAGTCCTGGTGTTGGTCCACCTGCTTCAACCAAATGCACACCTTGATAGCCTTGAGTTACAATTTCATCCAATTGGACATCTTGATTCTTTTCTCGCAATAAATCTAAGACGGTTTTCTTCTCTTTCCCTTCTCTTAAGTTCAAGGTTGAATCAGCCTTGGGATCACAGCCGATTTGCATGACCTTATAGCCCATTTCAGCAAATGCGACCGATAAATTTGAAACCGTTGTTGATTTACCAATGCCACCTTTTCCATAAAACGCAAACTTATACATAAATTCTCCTAACAAATTCGTGGTAAAAGCTCACCACTGGCTTCAGCTAATAGGGTCTGTCCTCCAAATTCGGTTCGAATGACAACCTTCCCTTTATTCTCTTCACTCACTTCACCAATAATAGCTGCCATTTCATTTTTCTTTTTTAAAACAGCTAAGACTTCTTCGGCTTTTTCCTTCGCAACAACCATCACCATTCTTCCTTCACAGGCAAGATACAAAGGATCTAGCCCCAACAAGCCACAAACACCCTTGACTTGTTCTTGAACAGGAATTTTTGTTTCATCAATTTGAATACCAACCTGTGATTGTTCCGCAATTTCATACAAGACCGTTCCTACGCCACCTCGCGTTGCATCACGAATCACTCGAATATTCTTTGTACAGGTTAAAACCTCATCAACGGTTGACCATAGAGGGGCACAATCACTGGTCACATCGGCTTCAATAGAGAAATGATTGCGTGCTAAAAGAATCGTACAGCCATGTCGTCCAATATCTCCTGTCACTAAAATTTGATCGCCTGCTTTGGCCAAAGCGCCACCAAGATGAACACCTTCTTTGACTTGACCAATTCCACTGGTTGTGATGAAAAGGCCATCAACCTGTCCTTTTCCAACCACCTTTGTATCACCAGCTACAAAGTGTACGCCTACTTCCTTGGCAACCTTAGCCATGGATTGTACAACCTTTTCTAATTGTTCAATTGGATAGCCTTCTTCAATTTGAAAGGAGCAGGTCATATATTTGGGTTGAGCTCCCATACAAGCTAAATCATTCACTGTTCCACACACAGATAATTCACCTATATTTCCTCCTGGAAAAAAAGCCGGTGAGACCACAAAGCCATCAGTAGACATCGCAATCTGATTTGAAAGAGGACTTAATAGAGCTGCATCATCGGCAGTAAAATCTGGATTATCTAAATATTTTTTAAATAAATTTCCAATTAGTTCTGAGGTTTGTCTTCCTCCTGAACCATGGGCTAACGTAATAACTTTTTCCATATATACTCCTACTTGATTGAATACTTATAATAGGCTGAACAAGCCCCTTCATTTGAGACCATGCAAGCGCCAATCGGATGCTCTGGTGTACAGCCCTTTCCATAAACCGAACAATCCTTTGGTAGACATGCTCCCTTTAAAACATCACCACAACGACATAGTGGATTGGCTTGTCCTAATTCTTCTTTTAGTTGATATTTTTTTAATGCATCAAAGGCTTCATATTCCGCTTTGATTTGTAAACCCGATTGTTTGATCACACCTAAGCCTCGCCATTGACTATCCTTTGCTTCCATAACCGTAGACATTAATTTTCTTGCGGAAGCTGAGCCCTCATCACAAACGACCCGTGGATAACAATTCACAAAGAAGGCCTGTCCTTTTTCAAGCTTTTTAATAATCATGGCAATGGCCATAATTAATTCACTGGTTGTAAAGCCGGCCACAACACCAGATATACCTTTAGTAGCTAAATCTCGATAAATTTGACAGCCTGTAATCGTTGCGACATGGCCTGGATACAAAAAGGCATCCGCACTATCGGCAAGGGCATAATAGGCTTGTTCCATTGTTTTATTGGCACATAATACTGAGAAATTTTTCAAATCTTTTTCTTTCGCATTTAATATCGCTTTACAGGCTAAAGGGGTTGTTGTTTCAAAGCCAACTGCCAACAATACAACCTCTTGTTCCGGATGCTCTTGTGCATAGCTAACCGCATCCAAGGGAGAATAGATCATCTCAATCAATGCCCCTTGACTTCTCGCTTTTTGTAAAGAGGATTGACTTCCTGGTACACGTATTAAATCCCCAAAGGTACAAATTGTACAATGATGATCTAAAGCCAAAGAAATAGCTTGATCAATATATCCAACTGGTGTTACACAAACTGGACAACCCGGTCCAGAAATCAATTGCACCGATTCGGGTAAGAGCTGACGAATCCCAGAACGAAAAATTTCATGCGTATGGGTACCACAAACCTCCATGATTCGAATTTTTGGTCCTTGATAATTTTGAATGATTTCAAGGGCTTTTTTTACATTCTCCTTCATCGAAGAAGCTCCTCCATTAAATCATCAACCTCTTCTTGATCCTCTTGAGTAATTTTTGCGATAGCTGCACCTGCATGCACCATCACATAATCACCAATTTCTAAATCCTCCACTAAATCCGCAGAGACTTCTGTCGTTGCCCCAGAAGCATCGACTAAAGCCATTCCATCTTTTATTTTTTTTACTTTTGCAGGTAATCCAACACACATATTATTTTCCTCCCTGATAGTTCTCCATTCCATAATACGCTTGTCCAAGTGCAATACCACCATCATTTGCACCTGACATACGACAAAGATAAACCTTAAAGCCTTCTTTTTCTAATCCTTTTTTACATAAATCCAATAAAAGGGTATTCTGTAATACACCACCGGATAATACAACTTCCTTTAATCCCGTTTTCTCTCTACAAATTAAACAACCTTCAACCATCCATCGCGCTAAGACTTCATGAAAGGTATAGGCTAAACAATCCACATCCACACCTTCTAATCGTTTTGTGGCTAAAAATTGAAGAAGATCCTTTATTGGTAAAGTGAAAAAATCCTTCTTTTCAACCTTTACAGGATAATTCAATCCTTTTCCTTGATAGGCTTCGGCATAAAATTGTAGACGCATGCTGGCTTCCGCTTCACAAGTATTGATGCGACAAATCCCTAGAATGGCACTAACTGCATCAAATAAGCGTCCAGCACTGGTGGATTGAACCGTATTGATCTTTTGATTCTTCATCTGTTCTAAAAGCGTATATTCATTTTTTGTACATAGCTTTAACCATTCACATAAATTACCATCCTCTAATAAAGAAGCGGCAATGCGCCAGCCTTCCTTACTTGAAAGATCGCCTCCAACCTGCCAAAAAGGTTCAAGTGATCCTAGTCGTATAAAATCATGGGTATCACAAATTAAAAATTCGCCTCCCCAAATTGTGCCATCTAAACCATATCCCGTACCATCAAAGGCCAATCCAATTACTTTATGATCTATAGAGTGTTCAGCCATTCCCGTTAAAATATGAGCATAGTGATGTTGACAATAAAGCAAATCTATCCCTAATTCACGTGCAAGGGCTGAAGATTGATAATTTGGATGCAAATCACAGACAACGACATCTGGCTTTAATTCTAAGAGCTCTTCCATTCGAATAAGTGCTTCCTTTAAAGCTTGAACAGTTCGTATATCCGATAAATCTCCAATATAGGGAGATGGATAGTATAAATCTTTATTGGCTAGACAAAAGGTATTTTTTAGTTCACCACCAATACCTAAAACAGTATATTTCCCTTTTTTCTTTGTCATAAAGGGTAAAGGGGCATAGCCTCTTGATCTTCGAATCATATAGGATTGTCCATCATAGATATTCACAACACTATCATCCGCTCGCAAACGAATGGGGCGATCATTGGATAAAATTAAATCACAACAGTACGATAAATGCTCCAAAACATCCGAATCATCCTTACAAATTGGTGCCCCCTTTGGATTGGCACTGGTCATGACAAGACAATCTGTCATTTCCTTCCCATCGGGATAATCAAATAGAAGTAAATGTAAGGGTGCATAAGGAAGCATGACACCTAAATTTGGATTATCAATGGCGACCTCTTCAACTATCTTTGACTGCTTCTTTTTCAATAAAACAATTGGCTTTTGGGGACCATCTAAAAGCTTTTCGATCTCTTTTGAAACATAGACTTCACGTTTCGCTGTCTTTAAATCCTTAACCATGACCGCAAAGGGCTTAAAGGGACGATTCTTTAATTGTCTTAAACGACCAACTGCCTTTTGATTCGTCGCATCGCAGCATAGATGAAAGCCACCAATCCCTTTGATGGCTACAATGCCACCTTCACGAATTTTTTGTCGACATTCTAACAAGGCATCCTTACCACGAAGCTTTGTACCGACTAAATATAATTCAGGCCCACATTCATTGCAACAAACGGGCTGAGCATGATAACGTCTGGAAGAAGGTGAAGTATATTCTTCTTGACAATCACCGCACATTGGAAAGCTTTTCATACTGGTTCGAATACGATCATAGGGCATCGAATCTAATATTGTTAAGCGTGGTCCACAGGCTGTACAATTGATAAAGGGATGTAAATACCTTCGATTTGTAGGATCATAAAGCTCCCTTTTACAGGTATCACAAATCGCAATATCTGGTGAGACAAAGACATCGCCTTTGACCTTCTCACTTTGAATAATCAAAAAGTCCTCTTCTTCCTTACATGGAAGCAAGCTTTCTTCTATTTTTAAAATACTGGAACGCTCTGGCTTTTTTTCTTCTAAATCCTGAATGAAGGCTTTTATCTTCTTTTCTTCGGCTTGTACTTGAATTTCAACGTAGGGCCCTTTATTACAAACCGAGCCCACACATCCATTCGCATGGGCAATCCGATCAACAAAAGGACGAAAGCCAACTCCTTGTACGATTCCATAAACTCTAAGTCTTTTTCGAATTATGCACATAAATCCTTCTCCAATTGTTCAAAGAAGTCAGAATCACTTGAAGCTTGATGAATTTGTCCAGAAACCGCAAAGTGGGCTAGAGAAATGAATTCCCCTTGATAATCCTTTAAAGCACGCAGAAATAAAGGATCTCCAAGAACTCGTTCATATCCTCCTTCTTTGACAAGGCGAATCAAATCGTTTTCTCCTTCTAAAAAACAATCCCCTTCACACATTAAATCAGAATCCATGAAAAAGAAGGAAGCCACATCTCCAAAGCCCATTGCTTGTCGAATCGCATTGGCTAAGATTTGTTGATGCAGGATCAAGGTCTTCTTTTTTGTCACCTTCCACTTTCCTAAACCAAAATCACAACGATAGGGAAGCTTGAGCTTTTTTACCATTTGAAGACCTGAAGGGCTCACTACAATATTTTCTTTACAATTTTGAATTTGACGATAATTTTCTAAATGATCATCCATCCCAAAACAAAGCATCTTTTTATGAAGCTTTGCTTGAATGGCTTGTGCACTATCAATACTTGGTAAATCTAAAGGACTTAATCCCCATAATCCAATTTGATCTTTGCCTTCTTCTTGTGGAAGCAATTGAGACAAAGCCTGATAGGCTTTTACTTGACCATCGACATAGGATTCCATGCCATTGGTATCAATATAAATCGTTGGTAAATTAAAACGCTTTTGGCACAATTGACTTAAGGCTTGATAATCCGTTGCGATGACTGCTGGTACTGGTGTACCTACCAAGGCAATAAATTTGACCTCTACACTTTCTAAAGCATGTGCAATTTTATCTAAGAGCTTTTCATCTCGACCTAAAATCGCATCTAAATCACGTAAGCCAGCTGAGTAGATGGCGCTTTTTTTAGTATACCAGCGTGGTTCATCAAAGCCACAGGTATTTCCGGTACAGCCACCCGCATCACAAATGACAATTAATCCCTCTAATTCAAATAGAACCGAAACGGCTCCAGATATATCAGGCGCAAAAGGCGATAAAAAGCGAAATAAATCTTTCATAAAACACGCTCCAATTCTTTACATAAATCAATAAATCCCTGATAGCCAAAGGGCTGTACTTCCTCATTCCATGGGATACAAGGAATATCTGGATAATAGACCCCTGCATCCTTTCCAATCGTAAAATCAATATCTTCTCTTGCTTGAAAGTGAACCATAGAAGGAGAAATCCCCGTATAAACTTGAATATTTGGACGCAAGGCTGCTAATCGCTTAAGCGTTGGTAAATCTCGTTTAGTCACATTCGCAAAGATTTCACAGACCTCTAAGCCCATCTTTTCTAAGACACAGGCTAATTCAAAGGGATTTGCGTTAGCCATTTCTCCAAGGACGACCTTTTTATTTTGACTGCGTTTTTGAATTTTTTCTTCATAGCCCTTCGCTTCCGATAAATAGACTTCATCCTTCAATGAAATTCCAATGGCTTGTCCAAACATTTGATACAAGCGATGCATGCGATTAATGTCATAAATTCTTGGCAATTCAATATAAGGCATATTTAAACGATTCTTTAAATCCTCTGCTGCATAAAGACTTTCTGAATGAAGCACTAAATTAAAATTGGATGCACCCATTTCATAATAATCCTCTAACGTCTTTTTCTTGGCAACTTGATGAATGGTAGATATCCCTGCTTCCTTTAAAAGCGTAAACAATTCACTTTGAGAATTAACTTCAGAAAAATAGCCTAAAAGATTAATCGCATGCGGATTTACCTTTTCTCTTTTTAGTAACGAATAAATTGTTTGTCGAATGGCTGTCATCGGTGGTTTTCTTCCTTCTCGTTCAAGCGCATACATATAGCTTGGTACAATCAATACCCCTGTTTGCGCTTCAAGCTTTTTAGCTAAGGATTCTAGATCGGTTGCGAGTAAGGCATCAACACAGGTAATACAGATAACAATGACCTTCGCTCTAGGCTCAGCTACTTCTATGATTTCTT
Organism: Segatella copri; assembly: GCA_963654445.1. Taxonomy (GTDB): domain Bacteria; phylum Bacillota_I; class Bacilli_A; order Erysipelotrichales; family Erysipelotrichaceae; genus Absicoccus. Next base: position 9,583 of record CAVKAP010000058.1, on the reverse strand, counting down.
CAATGGCTTTTTTTAATTTACGTAAATGACGCCCTGTTACTAAATCCGTCTCGTTCATCAATAAATAAAACATACGATCGGCATAGCCTTCCTCTTGTGAAAGAATGGTAGAATTTCGTCCACAGCTTGCAGGACTGACCAACAACATCACACTTTCTGGAATCACTAAACCGGCTCGTTTGACACCAAAGCCAATTGCACCCGGCGAATTATAGGAAAGCGTAGCTGGCGCTGAATAAATTAAATGACAGGCTGGAATATATTCACTGGGAATTTTTTGACACTCTGATAATTGTTGGACTGTTTGATAAAAAGGCTTCATTGCGCTTCCTCCCATAATTTTTGGGCTAAATCCAAAAACAATTGACTGACCTCATCTTCTCTATTTCCTTCAATAACTGTCATCCCTTGATCTTCAAATTGATTGATGGCATCACTTCGTGGAATATCGGCAACAATTTCTAAATTTCTTTCCTTCGCAAATTCTTCAACCTTTTCTTTTTCATTTGGGACATTTCTTCGATTGAAAAGAATCCCCTTTACCTTGGCATAGCTTCGATCTTTAAAATTATCCACGGCCGTATAAATATTATTTGCGGCATATAAGGCCATTTTTTCACCACTGCTTACAATCAATACCTGATCGGCATAGCCTTCGCGAATTGGTACCGCAAAGCCTCCACAGACAACATCTCCTAATACATCATATAAAACGACATCTGGCTTTTCCTTTTCAAAAAGCTCAAGCTCTTCTAAAAGGGAAAAGGTGGTAATAATTCCTCTTCCTGCACAGCCAAGCCCGGGTGTCGGTCCTCCGGTTTCAATACAACGAACCCCTCCAAAACCGATTTTCATAATATCCTCTAATTCAGGATCCTCATCAAAATCTCGCATATAATTCATTACCGGCGTCACCCTTTTTCCATGTAAAAGATTAATGGTTGAATCGGCTTTTGGATCACAGCCAATTTGAATCACTTTTTTTCCTAAGATTGAAAAGGCAGCGGCTAAATTCGATGTCATGGTTGATTTTCCAATACCACCTTTTCCATAAATTGCACATTTTAACATTCTTACACCTTTGTGAGCATTGACTTGACTTGAACCGAATCAACTCTTCCAAGCTTTCCAGTCAAGGCATTAATCTCATCACTTTCTCCATCGACAATCAAGGAAATCATTGAAACATTTCTTTGACGATATGGAAGGCCCATTCTTCCAACCACCAAATGCGCATAATCATGAATCAATTCATTTACCCTGGTTGCTTTTTCTAAATCTTCAATCACAATCGCAATGATTCCTAATCGTTTCATTTTTTCTCCTTTAAAAAAGACTCTTTTCCATACGAAAAAGAGTCTTTGATGACACTTTCCGTTTGGATAACCTTACGGTTAGACGTCTAATATGTTCCTTCTATACAAGAAAGGCTTCGTTTTAAAATCCCATGCATATGCGCAATGGCAGTTCCATAATTGGTCATCGGAACGCCTTGTTGATAGGCTCTTTGATTACGAAGAACCATTTCTTTTTCATTTAACATGCACCCACCACAATGAATGATTAGATCATATGCAGATAAATCTTCTGGGAATTCACGTCCCGAAGTGAAATGATAAGAACACGTTTTCTGTGTATACTGATCAATCCAGTTCGGTAATTTTTCCGTTCCAATGTCTCCACATTGTCTATGATGTGTACAGCCTTCACTAATTAAAATGGAGCTTCCATCCTTTATATGATCGAGTTCAAAAGCACCTTGAACAGCCTGTTTTAAAATTCCTTTATAGCGTGCCATTAAAATCGAAAAAGAGGTCAATGGAATCGAGTCTGGTACGATTTTTGAAACAACCTCAAAGCGTTGACTATCCGTTACGACTAGCTTAACATCCTTAACGCTTTCAAGCATCTTTTCCAATTGGGTATCCTGACAGACCATAGCCATGGCACCATGATCCAATAAATCACGAATAACCAATTGTTGGGGCAAAATCAAGCGTCCCTTTGGTGCCGCTGAATCAACCGGTACGACAAGAACCACACAATCACCTGGCTCAACCAAGTCTCCAATAAGGGGATGCTGATTTTCACTGCCTTTGGCAAAGGCGCCTATCTTTTCTTTGAGTTTTTCAATTTGAAGCTTTTCTTTGGCACTAACCCAAATGCTATGATCATCTTCTTTATATTCGGAAATCAAATCACATTTATTGTAAACAATCAAATACGGTGTCTTTCGCTCTTTAAAGAGTTCAATCAATTCCTCATCCAATGAAGAAATGCCCTTTAAGCCATCGACAACCAAAATGGCGATGTCACATTCCTTTAAAATTTCCCGTGTTTTTTTCACACGCAATTCCCCTAAATTTCCTGAATCATCAAAGCCAGGGGTATCAATAATCACAACTGGTCCAATGGGTAAAAGCTCCATGGCTTTTCTTACGGGATCAGTTGTTGTTCCTTGTACTTCACTGACGACTGATAAATTTTGATTTGTAACTGCATTAACCAGTGAAGACTTTCCAGCATTACGCATTCCAAAAAAAGCGATATGCACTCTTTCAGCAGATACGACATCATTTAAACTTGACATACGGATTCACCTTCCTTCCAAGGCTTTATTTGCCCAATATCCGTAACCACATGGTATTGTATCGATTCCATTCTTCGCTCAAGACAATGACGACATTGTGCACTTTCATCTCCAATGCAGATTTTATTGTCATACAATTGGTACTTTCTTCGCACTGAAACAGGACTCAAATTTGGCATAACGACATTGGCTCCTGCTAATACGCCCTTTTCTCTACCCTTTGGATCCATCGTCCCTAGAGCTGTTGTCGCTGGCAATAAAATATTTGGTTGAATTAAGCGAATTACACTTAATAGAAAACAAGTGAGCTCAACACTTCCAGCTGAATAAGTCTTAAAGGGTGTTTTTTGACTTGGAATATAAGGTCCAATGCCACACATTTCAGGATGAAAGCTTTCAATAAACTTTAAATCCATCGCAAGATCATAGCTTGTTTGAAAAGGGGAACCAACCATCATTCCTACTCCAACATCATAGCCAATTTCTTTTAAGTCCCTTAGACATTGCATCCGTTTATCATAGGACATTTCTTTGGGGTGCAAATGCGCATAATGTTTGGGATTGGCCGTTTCATGACGAAGTAAATAACGATTGGCGCCTGCCTCAAATAATCTTTGATAGCTTTGTCTGTCTCGTTCTCCTAAAGACAGGGTAATAGCACAATCGGGATAGCTTTGATGAATGGTCGAAACAATATCACATAGACGTTCATCATTAAAATAGAGATCTTCGCCAGATTGCAGAACAAAGGTTCGAAAGCCTAAATCGTAGCCTTCTTGACAACAAAGTAAAATATCTTCTTTACTTAGACGATAGCGACTGCAATCTGCATCTTTTCTTATTCCACAATAGAAGCAATTATTCTTACAAAAATTGGAAAATTCAATCAATCCTCGTACAAAGATCTTTTTCCCATAAATTGAACGTGAAAAAGCACTCGCTCTATGGGCAAGCTTTTCTTGTATCTCATCATTTCGATTCTCAATCAAATATTGATAGTCTTCTAAAGACAAGTGATGTTCTTGACTTAATTGATTGATCAAATTTTCCATTTTTTGATTCATAACTTCTCCATGTGAATTATTTCACAACGATATCCTAACAAAGTTCTTCTTATCCTTCAACTGAATCCTTATTCTTTTCTTTCCAAAGGCCATACAAAATACAAACAATACTTAGCCCAACGAGGCCAATGAAAATCAACTTTGAAAAGTGAAAATATCCTGCCGTTAAAACAAGAAGAACGCCTATATAAATATATTTCATTCTACTCCTCTTTTTCTAAAAAATCCTTTAAATCTTCTTTATATTTTATATAATCATACACAGCTAAATCATAAAGCTGTTGATTATCTTTTCGATTTAAAGAAGCCGTTGCCATAGGAACATGTTCATCCGGTGCAAAGATAAATGCCTTGCCTTGTGCTTCAAGCTGATAAAGCAGTCTTTGTTGGTGAGAATACATCACATGTCTTTGATTCAATGCTTCAACGATTTTTGGATAACGTGCACATAAAAGCGAATAGATTTTTTTATGATCCTCTGGCTTTTTAATAAAGTTTCTAGGCTTTGATAAAATGACGACCAATTTATCACAGCCTTTTTCTAAGGCTCTTTCAACTGGAATGGCATCCGAGATTCCCCCATCAAAATAGGCATGATGATTGATTTGAATCGGTCTACAAGCCGCTGGTATCGCACTGCTTGCCATGATGGCACGATAATCATCCTGTTTCATGATGCCCTTATCAAAATAAACCGCTTTGCCTGTTTGGGCATCGGTGGCAACCAATTCAAATTCGGTAGGATTTTTCATCAAGGCCTTAAAATCTAAAGGGTCCTTTCCATTTGAATTGGTTAGATTTCCATAAATATATTCAATTCCAAATAAACCACCATATTTAAATAAAGCCTTCTTTCCATAAAAGCCCTTATCCTCAATCCATTGTGTATAAAAGCGTAAATTTCTTCCTTTTTGTCCGGCTAAATACGAAGATAAATTGGCACTTCCTGCAGATACACCAATGCAATAATCAAAGGAAATATCATCCTCAATAAACTGGTCAAGGATCCCTGCACTATAGGCACATTTTAATCCTCCACCTTCACAAATACATCCAATCTTCATAAAATCCTCCTTTTAAAAAAACAGGAATTACGCATTCCTGTACATTCTTTCTTTCACCCAACGATAGGCAATCAAACAAATAATAACGCTTAATACACCACCTAAAGGTGCTGCCAGTCCCATTGGAAAAAGCGTATTTGGATAATAGATTGAAGCCAAATAAGCACCTGGAACACGAACCAAAACAACCGAAGCAATATTATGCACAAAGGATAAAATCGAATAATTGCTGGCGGCAAAAAAGCCACTAAAACAGAAATGAACTCCAGCAATGACACAATCAAAGACATAGGAATGCAAATATTGACTTCCTAAAAGAATCACAACGCTATCCCTAGTAAAACAAGAAAGAATATTCTCAGCAGCAAGCTGACAAATCAAAGCCACAATTAAACCATAGCTGACTGAAATCGCAATGCTGTAGAATAAGGTTTCTTGGGCCCTTTTAAAATCCTTAGCACCAATACTTTGACTGGCAATGGTTGATACGGTTGAAAGCATACTGCTTGGAACTAAGAATAAGAAGGAAATCAATTTCTCTACAATACCGACAGCCGCTGCCACATTGACTCCTCTTTGATTGGCAATCAAGGTTATCAATAAAAAGGAAATTTGAATAAAACCATCCTGGGCCATGATTGGAAACCCAATCTTAAAAATGGATTGAATGATGTCTCGATTCATTTTAAAATCGCTTTTCTGTATACCAAGCTTTAGTCTTTTTAGCGCAAAGCCTGCAAAGAAAACCGATACCATTTGTGCAAGCACCGTTGCGTAAGCTGCTCCACTGGCTTTTAAATGCATTGGACCAATAAATAGGATATCCAAAACAATATTAATTACACAGGCAATGGCCACAAAGAACATCGGTGATTTTGAATCCCCTAAGCCACGAAAAATGGACGCAAACAAATTATATAAAACAATAAAAGGAATGCCTAAAAAACAAATGCGAAGATAGTTTCTTGCTTCAACCATGGATTCAGACGGTGTTGATAAAAGCGATAGAATGCCATTGGTACAAAAGCTTAATAAAACCATTAAAACAATGGATAAGGCAATAAAGACCACAAAGCTATTGCCAATTGTTAAACGTTTTTTCTTTTCATCCTTTGCCCCAATAAATCGTCCAATTAATACGGTTGTTCCCATCGCAAGTCCTACGATCATGACCGTAAACATATGCATCACTTGCGATCCAATGGAAACGGCACTGATCACATCGGCACCATTGTATTGTCCAACAATCAATAAATCCGCCATTCCATAAAGCGTTTGTAGAAAGTAGCTTAGAAAGAAGGGCAATGAAAAATGAATAATATTTTTAAACAAATTTCCTTGAGTTAAATCATTTTGCATATTTTTTCTCCTGTTGCTTATTCTAACACAGCTTTTTCTTGATATGTTTAGAAAAGAAAACACCAATGTTGTATTGATTGGTGTCTCTTTTCTTATTTGAAAATCTCATTCAAGACTTTGGCAATCGCTTCGATACTGATTGGCTTTGCGATATGTCCATTCATTCCAGCTTCAAAGGATTTCTGTCGATCCTCATCAAAGGCATTGGCTGTCATGGCAACAATTGGAATATTGGCTATCCGATTATTTTTTAGGGTACGAATCTCTCTGGCAGCGGTATAGCCATCCATTTTTGGCATCTGAATGTCCATAAAAATCAAATCGTATCGATCTTCTTCCGAATGACTCATAATATCGACGGCTTCAATACCATCCTTTGCGCTATCTACATGGATTCCCGCATCCTCTAATATGAATGTCGCAATCTCTCGATTTAATTCGTTATCCTCTACTAAAAGAATATGCTTTCCACTGTAATTATAGCTTGTCTCTTTTTTTACCGATGGAGCTTTTTCACTTCCTCTAGATAAAATGGCATGCAGCTCAGATAAAAAGATTGGCTTTGATACAAAATCCGTAACCCCTGCTTCTCTTGCTTCTTTTTCAAAATCCGTCCATTCATAAGCGGTTAAGACAATAATCGGAATATCCGAGCTAATTACCCTACGAATTTGACGTACCGTCTCAATTCCATTCATGTCTGGCATCAAATAATCAATGATAAAGGCTTTATACTCATCTTGGATTTCTACGGCTTCCTTTGCACGAATGACGGCTTCTCTACCAGATGTAGACCAATCCGGACGCATATCAATGCTTCGAAGCATTTTACTGATACTCTGACAGGTATGAATATCATCATCCACAACCAATGCTCTTGCACCTAAAAGCTCTATAATTGGTGAAATACTGACATGCTTATCGCTTAGCTTAAAATCAATCGTAACAATAAATTCGCTTCCTTTTCCTAGTTCACTTTCTACCTCAATGGTTCCATTCATCATATCTACAACATTTTTCGTTATTGACATACCTAGTCCAGTACCTTGGATTCCACTCACTGTCGAAGTACGTTCTCTAGAAAAGGCATCAAAGACATGGTCCACAAAATCCGCTGACATTCCCATTCCATTATCCTTTACTCTAAACTCATAGGTAGCATAGCCTGGTGTGGCCGCCTTCTTTTCTGTTACACGGACGGCAATATTTCCACCATAGCCAGTATACTTAATAGCATTCCCAATAATATTTAAAAGAATCTGGTTTAATCGTAGCTTGTCAGTCAGAACATCCTCATGTACCACATCAAGAGAATCAATATAAAGACTTTGTTGCTTGGCATTAACCTGTCCTTGAATAATCATACGAAGCTCATGGAGTACATCTGGAATATGTACAATATCTTCTTCTAGCTTGACAGTTCCACTCTCAATCCGACTCATATCTAGAATTTCATTAATCAAGCTAAGAAGATGGGTTCCCGAGGTTTGTATTTTCGCAAGATAATCCTGCACCTGTTCATGATTGTCAATATGAGTCTGTGCTAAAGCTGTAAAGCCAATAATGGCATTCATCGGTGTTCGGATATCATGTGACATATTATTAAGGAAGGTTGTCTTTGCACGATTGGCATGTCGTGCAAGACTCAACGCATCACGAAGAGCACTTTCCTGTTTCATCTGTTTTTCGACAATATCATGCACATTACGGAAACCAATGACCATATACTCTTTCCCATCATCCGAAGAAAACTTTGCTGAATTCATCTGCCAATGCTGCCTCTTTCCATCTAGAATACGATCATAATTCAAAGGATAGATTCCTGTATCTGGTGTTTCCATCAAGAGATTTTTAAGCTTTGCGTGCTCTTTAAACTTTTCTTGATCCGACTTGGCAACATAGCTATCGATATAGGTGTTGATGGCTTTTTCGTAGCTTTCATATACCAAGGTTTTATTATATATTTCATCCGCTGATCCACTCGAATCATCCTTAAACACCGTCCATTGTTGCGTTGCACTATCGACTAGGTATAAGGCTCGATATTCACTTGCCAGTGCATTAATTACCTGAAGCTGTTGTTTTCGTTCGGATTTTTGTTTTAACTCCTTTAGCTTTTCTTCGGTGACATCACGAGCTACATAGAGTACCTCTTTAAGCTTGCCATGCTCATCGCGACTTTTTTCAATAAATCTTGCCTGAAACCATCGACCAAAAGGATTTTGAAATTCCGTACATATGGTATTTGTATCTTTCATACGTTCGAATAATGTATCAAAATCTAAAAACTGACGCATTGCTTCTCTTGAATGTGGTGCCATAAAAGCAATAAGAATGCGCTCTTTTACATCATCAAAATTTCCTTTTTTACCGGCAACATTCTCCATCAATGGAACACTATTAAGCACCTCATATTGATGGGTAGCTAAATCTGCTCTAAAAATAGTTGTATAGATGGTTGAAAGAGCCGAAATAACTTCGGAGTGCTGCTTTTCCATCGCAAGGGCCTGTGCTAATCGATTGGCTTGATTTTTAAGCTCACTCTGATAAGCCTCTTCCTTTGCACGTTGCTTCTTCTCTTCTTCTAAATGTTCTTGAATAATGGCTTCAATATTTTGGAATCCCGCAATGACAGAGTTCGAATCATCCATTCGGCTGATGGTAAATTGGTAGTTAACTTCCTTTCCATCCACCAGCATACGATAGTTCCCACTATATTCCTCTTGATTCGAAAGAACCTTCCTTAGATGCGCACTGCTTAGAGCCTTCTTTAAGGTTTTTCGATCATCTGGATGCACGGCATCATCAATCCAATCATTCATAAAGCCTTCATATGGAAATTCCTTCTCCATGAGATGATCAATGCGACCATCTGAATATTCGTCTTGAAACTTGATGACCTTTGCGCTCGCATGATTTAAATTCACGAGATAGGCATTTCGAAAATTTCGAGAAAGTGTTCGCGCAATTGCAAGTTGCTCCAGTTCCAACTTCTTTTGTTCATTGATATCTCGCACCAACATTAAAACATGACAAGCTGTTCCATCCTCTTTTCTGGTTTTCACAACAAATTGACAATCATACCAGATGCCACTAACCGCTTTGAGTTCCTTTTCGACATATTGTTTTCCATCTAAGCGTTTAGCCAAAGTGGAAAAATCTAGAAAGTCATCTAAGTCTTTTCGATAATTTTCGGATACATTTTTATATAAAAGTAAGCCTTTCAACTGCTCGACTGTTCCTGTACTGCACGTTCTTACATATGGATTATCTGGACCTGCCACAATTGTATAGGTCATCGTTTCCAAATCAATATCGGCAATTTCTTTATACAAGGTACTGATTGCAGAAAGCTTATCGTAGCTATCGCGTAAATCAATCAATGCATTCTCTAGACGCTTCTGATTTTCTTGTTCTCGTCTTACCTGCGTACCAATGGGTAACACGCCAATCATGACCTTGAAGCTCTCTTGATCCGAATACAAGCGAACCGCCTTAATTTCAAA
>CAVKAP010000057.1:0-21559 GCA_963654445.1 Segatella copri | reverse complement strand
AGACATTACTAAAAAATAAATAATTCCCGATTCTCATCGGGAATGTTTTTTTATAGAATGACAACTTCTTTAATCTTTTGTTCTTTTACTGGACGATCTTGCCAATTGGTTTTTACACCAGCAATTTTATCCAAGGTTTCAAAGCCATCGGTTAATTTTCCAAAAGCGGCATATTGTCCATCCAAATGTGGTGCATCTTGGTGCATGATAAAGAATTGACTACCGGCTGAGTTTGGATCCATGGCACGTGCCATAGATAAAACACCACGACTATGCTTTAAATCATTTTTAAAGCCATTGGCGCTAAATTCACCAGTAATGGTATATCCAGGACCACCCATTCCAGTTCCTTGAGGATCTCCTCCTTGAATCATAAATCCAGCAATGACACGATGAAAGATTAGACCATCGTAAAATTTCTTTTGAATTAATTCAACAAAGTTTTCTACTGTTTTAGGGGCAATTTCAGGGTATAATTCAGCTTTCATTGTTGAACCATCTTCCATTGTAAATTGAATATTAATTGTTTCCATAATTTCCTCCTAGCTAAGATTGTAACATATCTTAGGTAAATTGCTTGGATTGTATGAAAAACAGACATTTTTTTGAGAATAACCTTAAAAAAAATAAAAGAGAAACGTGTATAATAGGGGCATTAGAGGAAAACTATGTTAGCAGAAAAAAGACAAGAAGCCATTGTAGATCAAGTGAATCAAAAAGGATCGGTTCTAGTAAAAGAATTGGCCAAACAATTTGAAGTAACGGAGGATAGCATTCGAAAGGATCTGACCCTACTTCAGAAAAAAGGATTGTTAAAAAAGACCTATGGTGGTGCGGTAAGAATTCGTGAAAAAATTTCAATTCATGAATTGGTTGCTCGTAAAAGAGTAGGAAAGAATCAAGCGGATAAGGAAGCCATTGCGCAAAAGGCTTTTGATTGTATAGAAGATGGCGATTTGATCTATTTGGATTTATCGACCTGTAATCTTGAATTAGCCCGTTTATTGATTCAAAGTGATAAGAATATTACGATTGTCAGCAATATGATTGAAATCTTATTGTTGTATATGAATAGTAAGAAACGAAATCTAATTTTTGTGGGTGGTAATTTAAACCAACAAGGAGATGCCTTTAGTGGTTCTCTAACGAATCAGCGTTTAGAAGCCTTTCACTTTGATAAAGCCTTTATGGGCTTAGAGGGTGTAGATATTAAATCAGGTGAGGTTTTTAACTTCAGTGCCGAGGATGGCTTGACTAAACAATGTGTTTTGAGACGGTGTAAAAAAGCGTATATGATGATGGAAACGCGTAAGTTTGTGATGGAAGGAAATTATTCCTATGCGCGTATGGATGATTTTACCACGGTGATTTGTGAAAAGGATCCAGAGGATCGAATTAAAAATATATTGGAACAGAAAGGACTGGAGATTTTATGAAAAAGAAATATTTCTTCTTTGATATTGATGGAACATTAACGGACAAGAGTACCGGAAAGGTGGTACACAGTGCCTTATCCTGTCTACATGAATTGCAGGCGGAAGGTCACTTTGTAGCAATTGCGACAGGTCGTGCGCATTATAAAGCAAGAGGCTTTATGGAACAAATTGGTTTACATGATATGGTTTGTTGCGGAGGCGGCGGATTGGTCGTCAATGATGAGCTGGTTCGTAATACACCGTTAGATTTAGAAAAAGCCAAAGCTATTTTAAAGGAAGAAGAGGAATTGGGCTATGGTGTCTTGCTTCAATTGAATGATTCGGTTGAGGTCTATAGTAAAAATGACTTATTCCGCCAACAATGTGGACCTAGACAAGAACCAACGGAATATTTTATTGATCCAAGCTTAGATTATGAAAAGCTCGATGTTATCTATAAGATGTATTTTTCAATTCCAAAGGAAGATGAATACAAATTAAAACTAAAGGATACCTTGGGAAATCTTCGTTATCGCCCAGAATATCTCATGTATCAATACGATGCCAAGCATGAAGGAATCATTGAAATGATGGAAATCCTAAATGCGCCATTAGAGGATGTGGTTGTCTTTGGAGATGACTACAATGATGCGGTTATGTTTGATCCACAATGGACTTCCATTGCGATGGGAAATGCCTGCCAAGAGCTAAAGGATAAAGCAGACTTTGTGACCAAGGATAATGTGGATGATGGCATCTATTATGCTTGTAAGAAATTTGGCTGGATTGATTAATAATGAAGGAAGCCTATTCGAAAAAGCGTGTCTTGTTTTTAAGAAAAAATAAGGAATATGATGCACTCTATCGCTATTGTTCGAGTTTTGCCTTAAATCATAATCTAGATGCCTTTTTTGAAGTATCGAAATGTTACTTACATGGATGGGGTGTCGAAAAAAATGAATGGCATGCCTTTATGATTCATAAACAATTAGCCCAACAGGATTATCCCAAGGCCTTCTATGCTTTGGCATGGGATTACTATGAAGGAAAGGGAATTTCCATCAATTTGAAAAAGGCCTATCAGAACTTTTTGTTGGCAGCTAGAAAAGGGATTGTAGATGCTATGTTCAATGTAGGAATATTTTGTTACAATGGACTCGGTATTAAAAAGGATTTACCCCAAGCGATGTATTGGTTCACTCAAGCCGCGGCATTAGGACATGCTCGTGCTCAATTTAATCTTTCTATTTGTTATGAAAGACAAAATGAACCGGTTCAGGCAAACTATTGGCTCGAACAAGCGAGTTCAAATGGAGATGAGTTGGCTTTACGTTATTTAGGAAAGAAGAACCAAGACAAAGAGAAACAATTTATTGAAATTCTAGAACGTCTAGATCAAATTCAAATAGATGAAACGGATCAAGTTTGGATGGATAAAATTCATGAAAAGCTAAATTCAATGGAGGAAAAGATCGATGGAAATTAAAAAAGGACAATTAATTGTATCCTGTCAAGCACTCCCAAATGAGCCTTTGCACTCTTCTTATATCATGGGAAGAATGGCAGTAGCGGCTAAAGAAGGAGGAGCTGCTGGAATTCGTGCGAATACGGTAGAGGATATTGCCGAAATTCAAAAGAATGTAGATCTACCAGTTATTGGAATTATCAAAAGAGTCTATGAAGATAATCCGGTTTTTATTACACCAACGATGAAAGAAATTGATGAGCTGATGGAAGTGAAGCCAGAGGTCATTGCGTTGGATGCGACCGGTCGAGAAAGACCTGATGGAAAGAGCTTAAAAGAGGTCGTTGAACAAATTCGTACAAAGTATCCGGAACAAAAAATCATGGCAGATTGTTCAACGCTTGAAGAAATGATTGAAGCAGATAAGCTCGGCTTTGATTTTATTGGTACGACCTTAATTGGATATACGGAAGAAAGTAAGGATTTAGAAGTACAAGCCAATGATTTTGAAATCATTCGCTCTTTTCTAGCTCAATCCAATCGTCCAGTAATTGCCGAAGGAAATATTGATACGCCTGAAAAAGCAAGACGTGTATTGGACTTAGGCTGTTATGCGGTTGTGGTTGGTTCAATCATTACGCGACCACAGGTCATCACAAAGCGATTTGTGGATGGAATTAATCAATAATATCACGGGAACGTGGTATTTTTTTGCTATTTAATAGAGGTGAATTATGTTAAAAAAAGAAGAACTTGAAGCTTTATTATCACGTGCTATGTCAAGTGAAGCCGACTTTGCAGAAATCTTTGAAGAGGATGGACTTTCTGAAGGGATTTCAATGTTAAATGATACGGTAGAAAGCGTGAATCGAAATCAGAAATCAGGGATTGGGATTCGTTTGTATAAGGGGGTTCAATCCGTTTATGGCTATTCCAATCAACAGGATCTAGCTTCATTGGAAGCCTTAGTGGATGATTTAAGAGGTGGATTGGGCTTTTCAGATGAAAAAGTGACAATTTCTTTAAAGGAAGAAAAAATTGAAAATCGTCATCCGGTTCAAATCAATCCGTTAGAAGCACCTTTAAAGGATAAGATTGCGTTATTGAAACGAGCAGATTTCGCAGCCAAAGAAGGAAAAGATAAAATTCAAAAGACAACGACGGGTCTTTCTTCAATTTGTCAAAATGTTCAAATTTCAACAAGTGAAGGAAAGCTTGTTCGTGATACACGTATTCGTACACGATTAGTCTGTAGTGCCTATGCGCAGGATGGAGACAACATGCAGTCTGGCTTTTATGGACCAGGAGCAAGTGCAGGTTTGGAATTTTATGAGGAAGTGACACCAGAAAGCATTGGTAAAGAAGCGAGTCGTGTGGCTTTGGTTTTACTTGAAGCCAAGGATTGTCCATCGGGTAAAATGCCGGTCATTATTGATAATGGCTTTGGTGGTGTTATTTTCCATGAAGCCTGTGGACATGCGATGGAAGCAACCTCAGTTGCTAAAAATCAAAGTGTCTTTGCCAATAAAATTGGTCAACAAATTGCGAGTACTAAGGTAACAGCCATCGATGATGGAACCATTCCAAATGGCTGGGGCTCTGAAAATATTGATGATGAAGGAAATCTCCAACAAAAACGTGTCTTAATTAAAGATGGTATTTGTACATCCTATATGGTGGATCGTTTGAATGGACGTCGTATGGGCGTTGAATCAACGGGATCGGGACGTCGTCAATCCTATAAATATGAACCAACCAGTCGTATGTCTAATACCTATATTGCGGCTGGTACAGATTCCTTTGAAGAAATGTTTGAAGGCATTGAAAAAGGCTTATATGCCAAAAATATGGGTGGTGGAAGTGTTGATCCACAAACCGGTGAATTTAACTTTGCGGTAACAGAAGGCTATTTGATTGAAAATGGAAAGATTACGGTTCCAGTTAAAGGGGCTTCTTTAATTGGTACAGGTAGTGAAATTTTAATGAACATTGATCGTGTGAGTGATAATTTAAGCCGTGGTCAAGGAATGTGTGGTTCAATCAGTGGTAGTCTTGCGGTGGATGTTGGCCAACCAGCCATTCGTGTCAGCTCAATTACAGTTGGAGGTACGTCAAATGAATAAGGAAGCATGGATTCAATGTGCTTTGAATAAAGGAATCGAAGGATTTGAAATTTATCAAAGTGAACAAAAAGGACGTAGTATTACTTGGTTTGAAGGTGAAATGGAAGCTTTGACAACCAGTAATATTTTAGGAACATCCATTCGTGGAATCTATCATGGAAATATGGCGCACATGGCCTTGGAAAAGGTTGAGGATGAAGCTATGGATTCCGTTTTGGATTCTTTAATTGAACAAGCAGAAAATGTAACGACTGAAGACATTGCCCAGCTTCGTAAACCGGAAAAATTTGAAGAAGTGTCCAGTCATCGATTATGGGTTGAACCGACGGTTGAACAAATTAAAGAAACCTTAAGTGATTTAGAAAAGAAAATTGCTGCCTATGATGAAAGAGTTATCCAAGTGGCTAGTTTAGGTTGGGAACAATCCAGTGGAACGCGTACCATTACGAATTCGTTCGGGTTAAACGTAGAAGATCATGATTGTGTCCAATATTTAGTAGCCAGTGTTGTCGTATCGGAAAATGGTATTGTAAAGGATGACTATAAAATTGAAGTGATTGAAAATCTAGCATTTTTTGATCAAGAGATCTTTGTGAAGGATTTATGTGAGAAGGCTCTATTTAAATTAAAGGCGACGTCTATGCCGTCCCAACAATTACCGGTCATTCTTTCAAAGGAAGCAATGACATCCTTATTTAATGCATTTATGGGCTTATTTAATGGAGATTTAATTTATAAGGGAATCTCACCAATAAAAAATCGTTTAAATGAAGAAATCTTTTCAAAAAAGATTACCATCATTGATAATCCAAAGAATACCGATTGTTTATCCATTGCCAATTTTGATGATGAAGGCTGTCCAACACAAAGAACGGTTTTAGTTCATGATGGTGTTTTTGCCAATATGTTATTAGATACGAAAAGTGCCAATCGTCTTCATTTAGAATCAACTGGAAATGGCTTTAAATCAGGCTATGCATCCAATGTATCAGTACAACCAATGAACTGTTGTATCCAACCTGGAACGAAGTCGTTCGAAAAAATGTGTCAAGAAATGAAGGATGGATTGGTGATTGATAATCTACAAGGACTTCATTGTGGAATTGATTTTGTGAGTACCAATTTCTCTTTACAATGTAGTGGATATTTAATTAAGGATGGAAAAAAAGATAAGGCCATTCAATTGATTACGATTGCCGATAGCTTCTTAAATTTAATGAACAAGGTCATTGATGTTGGAAGTGATTTAGATTGGCAATATCATCAAGTGGCTAGTCCAAGCATTCGTTTTAGTGAATGTGCAATTAGTGGGGAATAAAATGAAACAATTTAAAAATAAAGAAATGAAAGAAGCCTTAAGTGCTTTACGACAAAATGAAAATGAAGTGACCATTGAACGCATGAATACCTGCTTGATTTCAGGTCAATTGATTGCGCCAGCACAATGGGATAAACCACCTGTTGAAAATGAAAATGGGCAAATGGTCTTTGAACCCGATACAAAATTTCAATTATTGGTGATTGCCGATGATCAAGGGAACTATTATTTTCCAATGTTTACCAGCATGGAAGAATTAAGAAAATGGGATAAGAACAATGAAACGGAATCCTTAGTGATGACCTTTGAACAATATTTACCATTTATTGAAATGTCTAAAAATGATGTATTTGGGATTGTTTTGAATGCCTATAGTGAAAATGTACCGATTTCCTGTCAATACATTTTAGATTTAAATGCCGATCGTTTAAAGAATTTAACCGAGCATCAAGTGACAAGTGATGAGCTTTTTGATTTAAGAGATCCAGTAGGAAAGGTCGATGATTTACGTCAAAGCTTAATTGGGGTTGGTCAACACTATTCAGAAATTAAAGCCATTTATTTAAAAGAACGCTTGGTGAAAAATCAGCCTTCACATTGGTTTATTGTCGTAGATATGGTGCCGGAAAATCCAAAGCTTTTCCAAATCCTAGGTGAATCTGCACGTCCTTATGCCAAGGGAAAAGGTATTGAATTCTTATTTGCGTCTACACCAGAAGGAAAAAAAATTGTACAAGAAAATCAAGGAATCTATCAAGAAACAAATTAAAAAGGAGCCGAAGCTCCTTTTTAGTTTACTCAATTGAAATCAATTGTTTCGTTTCTTCTTGTTTTTTCGCTTCAGTAGGTAAAGTAATTTTTAACTCACCATTGTCAAAGCTAGCCTTGATGTCTTCTTGTTTGTAGCCATCACCAACATAGAAGCTACGAGAGCAAGTTCCAACATAACGTTCTTTACGAACAAATTTTTCGTTTTCTTCTTTTTCTTGGGTACGTGTTGTCGTAATTTTTAAATATCCTTGATTTAATTCAATTTGGATATCTTCTTTTTTGATGCCAGGTACTTCAATGTTCAATTCATACATGCCATCTTTTTCTTTGATATCCGTTTTTAAAATTGTACTTTGTGTTGTTCCATCGTTGAAAAAATCATCAAATAATTGTGCAAATCCTGGATAGTATTTCATAGTAAATTCCTCCTTTAGTCAATTGAAATGACTTGTTTTGTCTCTTCGATTTTTTGCGTTTCGGTAGGTAAAGTAATCTTTAGTTCACCATTGTCAAAGCTTGCCTTAATGTCTTCTTGTTTATAGTTATCACCAACATAGAAGCTTCTTGAACAAGTTCCAACATAACGTTCTTTACGGACATATTTTTCGTTTTCTTCCTTTTCGTGTTTACGTGTTGCGGTAATGGTTAAATAGCCTTGGTTCAATTCAATTTGAATGTCTTCTTTTTTAAAGCCAGCAACTTCAATGTTTAATTCATACATACCATCTTTTTCCTTGATGTCTGTTTTTAAAACATTGTTTTGGCTAGTAAAGGTATCGTTAAAAAAGTTATCAAATAATTGGGTAAATCCTGGATAGTATTTCATAAGTTGTTCCTCCTTTAATTAATTGAAATGACTTGTTTCGTTTCTTCAATTTTTTTTGTTTCCGTTGGTAAGGTGATCTTTAATTCACCGTTTTCAAAATGTGCTTTAATATCTTCTGGCTTATAAGCATTACCTAAATAGAAGGTACGAGAGCTTGTTCCAACATAGCGTTCCGTTCGAACATATTTTTCATTCTCTTTCTTTTCTTGCGTACGCGTTGCGGTAATCTTTAAATAGCCTTGGTTCAATTCAATTTGAATATCTTCTTTTTTGATACCAGGCATTTCAATATTTAATTCATAAAGGTCACCCTTTTGTTTAATGTCTGTTTTCAAGAAATCACCACTAAATGTGTCTGTGAATAAATCATACTTACTTAAGTTTGGATAATATTTCATCTTAGAACCTCCTAAGAGTTTTAGCACTCTATTTCTTTAACTGCTAATATAATAACACTATTTTTAGCAGAATCAAGAGGTAAGTGCTAATTTTTTTATTCTTCTAAGAATAAGCTTTTTCTTGTTTCGTTATTGAAAGGATTTTGTGAAAGTAAGATAAAAAAATGCAGTCGTTCATAGGTGGATGACTGCATGAATTGTAGATTTTATTGCATTGTATTAAGGTTTAGCTGTTTGTCTATGTTTCGCCTGTTATACATTATTCTAAGTATTGTTACAACTTTTCTATCGTTATCTGGAATATATAATACGACATAGTTATCAACAGGTAATATACGAAGGCCACGGCTTTTCCATGGCTCTTTTTCATATTTTCGATGACGCTCTGGCATCATATCCAGACTTAATATCTGTTTTTCAAGACGTTTGAGTTGTCCATTTGCATTTTCTGGTGACTGTAATTCAAAAGCAATATATTCGAAAATTCCTCTTAAATCGCTGTCAGCTTGTTCGGTTATTTCTATTTCATAAATCATAATCTTTGCGTATGTCATCAAAGGCTTTCTTAACATTTTTTGTCTGACCAGCCTGCAAATCCGCATATCCTTTCTCCAATTCGTCATTGAGCTCGGATTCTGATAATGTGCTGATGTCTACAGGGATATTAGATGGTAATTTTACATCAAACGGAATTCCTCTCTGTAAGATAATCTGTTTATAAAACATATTTATAGCACTGGAAGCAGGGATACCAAGCGTAGATAAGATTCTTTCTGCTTTTTCTTTGACATCTGGTTCAATCCGTGCATACAAATTTGCTGATTTTGTGGCCATATAAAATATCTCCCTTCATAAATTTTGTTTACATCTAATGTTATTGTATGCATAAGTACGTACGATAGCAATACAAAAAATCATATTTCGTTAAAACCTATTTAATAACTTTAAAAATCTGTTTATTTTCTAAAAATTTTTATCTAAGATAGAAATGGATAGAACAAAAGCAATAGGTCCAGACAATTGGGTCGAAGACCTGGAGGATATCCAGCTTGTTGTAGCGAGAGGTTCAGACAATTGGGTCGACAACCTGTTAGCTGCTTGTTCTATCTTTTTTTGATTCATTGAATAATTATGTTTTTTTTCTTGCAAAAAATGTGATAATGTGTGATTATATAAATGCATTACAGACTTCATGTAATGTGGTATCGTTTGGAGCGTGACAGAGAAACCCTATCAATTCTGGCATGCTTCTTTTTTTATACAAAAAAAGTAGCGTTCGCTACTTTTCTAAAATCAATTGAATGACTTCTTCTTTCGTCATTTTTTTCCACTCTTTTTTTGAAATTGCAAATTTTGGCTTATTGTAATTATCATAAAGCTCTTGAGCAGTACATGTACATTCCGGACAATTCTTCTTTAAAAGCTTTAAGAAGGTTTTAATATAATCATTATCAATATCGGCAATACGGATTTCTTTTCCATTTGTTGTGACGATATAAATAACGGAATAGTTCTTTTTCTTTTGTGCGCTTAAATAATGAATCATCTTTTTAGGAATATAGGCTTCACCGGCATAGATCCAATGCTCTGAAATATAGATATCACTGGCAAGATAGCCTTTTTTTAATGTACTCACATTCAACTTTTTTAGATTTTCTTTATAGATGAGATCACTTAATTCTTGATAACTCACCTTTCCATGTAAGACACGTAATCCTAAAGGAATTGCTAAGTAATAAATACATCCAGCTAAAATACAAGCCATTAAAAGATAGTAAAACGAATAGTAGAAAGGATTCTTTCCACTTAGAAAGGCTTGTGAAGAACCGATGATCCAGAATATAAAAAGTAAAATTGTAACGATTAAATAAATAAATCGAATGGTTTTATAACGTTTATCTACCATAAAAAACACCTCGTTTTGTATTATACGACAAAAATGAAGAGCGTGCTATAATTGAAGAATGAAAGATATGACTTGTCCTCCATTTATTTTGGACGCTTTAAATACATTAAATAAAAACGGTTATCAAGCTTTTCTTGTAGGAGGCTGTGTTCGTGATGCGCTTTTAGGGATTGAACCGAAGGATTATGACATCACTACAAATGCGCGCCCTGATGAAATTGAAGTTGTATTTGAAAAGACGATTCCAACAGGAAAAAAACATGGAACGATTACCGTTCTTTTAGAAGAAGCAATTGAAATTACAACCTACCGAGTGGAAACGGATTATAAGGATCATCGACATCCCGATTCGGTCTTTTTTGTGGATGAATTAGAACAGGATTTAGCCCGTCGTGATTTTACGATCAATGCGATGGCCTATCATCCAGATCTTGGTTTTGTGGATCCCTTTGATGGACAAAAAGATTTAAAGAAAGGAATCATTCGCACAGTTGGAGATCCATTTGAACGCTTTTCAGAAGATGCCTTGCGTATGTTACGGGCACATCGCTTTGCGGCGCGTTTTTATTTTAAAATCGAAGAAAAAACATTGGAGGCTATTCATGCGTGTGCTTCGAGCATTTCTTGCGTTTCGGTTGAAAGAGTACGGAGTGAATTGCTTCAAATTTTACAAACGAATCCGTATCAAATTGAAAATATGACAGAATTAATGTCAGTTTGGATGCCAGAATTAGAGGCGTGCAGAACATGTGAACAAACAACCCCTTATCACGATACCAATGTTCTGCACCATATTTTGCGGGCTTGTGCTTTATTAAAGCCTTATGATGAAATATGTATGTATGCCCTATTGATCCATGATTTGGCTAAGCCTGCTTGTAAGACAACAAGTGATGATGGTTTAGATCATTTTAGAGGACATCCACAAGCAGGAGAAGAAATTGCCAAGCGAATTTGTCGAAGCTTTAAATTAACGAATCAAGAGAAGAAGGAAATTCCTATCTTGGTTCGATACCATGATGAAAAAATGCTTCAGCCCTATAAATTTATTGAAAAGCTCTGCATTAAAGAAGGCTTGAGTGATGAGCTTATGCAAAAATTGTTTCGCGTTAAATATTGTGATATCATGGCTCATTCTCCTTATGGACAAAAAACGATTGAGGTCTTGAATCAACAAATAAAAATCTACGAAGAATGTAAGAAAGAAAGACCTTTATCTTTAAAAGATCTAGAAATTACGGGAAAAGATCTTTTGAATTATCCGAAAATCCAAAAGAATCAAATCAAAATAATTTTAAATGAACTCTTATTGATGTGCTTTCGAGATCCTGAAAAAAATAATAGAGAACAGTTATTGGAGTATATACAATGCAAATATTCATAATGATTTTATTAATTCTTGTTCTTTTCTGTTTATTGATTCTTTTATTCTTTTTGTATTCTCAAACAAAAAATAATCAAATGCAAGAAGCCTTAAAAAATCAAGAAGAAGCAATACATAATACAAATTTTAATGATCAATTTAATTCAGTAATTTCGCAAATGCAAAATTTACGAAAGGAACAAGCTACAAGCTATCAAATGATGGACTATTTAAGTCATCAAATGGATTCGATGAATCGTGTGATGACCAATACGAAGGCGCGTGGAACTTGGGGAGAATACCAATTGGAGCATTTACTTGCAATCTATGCTGGTAGTAATCCGAGTGTTTATGCCATGCAGTATACCTTAGGAAATGGCAAAATTGCCGATGCCATCTTACACTTACCAAATAGTGAAAAGGTTTTATGCATTGATTCAAAGTTTCCAATGGAAAATTATCTTCGAAAACAGGATAAAGCCTTTGAAAAGGACGTGAAAAAACACATTGATGATATTTCGAAAAAATATCGAACACATCAAACCGTCGATCAAGCTATCCTATTTCTACCAAGCGAAGCCATTTATCAGACGATTTGTGCTTCCTTTCAAGGATTGATTGAATATGCCTTGAAGCAGCATGTTTTGTTTTGTTCACCTTGTACATTAATTGGTGTAGTTTATAGCTTATTATCCAGCACAAAGGATTTTTATCGTGCCAGTCACATGGAAGAAATCGAAAAAAATATTCTTGCTTTACAAGAGGATGTAAATCGTTTATGTTTACGAAGTGAAAGGGCTGAAAAAACACTTCAAAGCTTAGAAAATCAATTTCATGAGGTCTCTATTTCAGCCAATAAATTAAATCATCGAATGAATCAGATGATTGATGGAAAGGAACATTATGATTACAGTGATTAAGGGAGATATCACACGTTTAGATTTTGATGTGATTGTCTGTGCAGCCAATACCTCATTAACACCAGTCGGCCATGTCGCCAAAGCAATTTTTGATCAAGCAGGATATCGTCTGCAGGATGCATGCCAACGTTTACATGGTTGTCATACAGGGGAAGCGAAAATGACCCATTCTTATAATCTTCCCTGTCAATCTATTATTCATACGGTAGGACCGATCTATTCGGGAACGAAAAAGGATGAAGAATACTTAGAAGCTTGTTATTGGAATTCAATTTCTTTGGCTTATGAATTTTTCAAGTTAAACCATTTGAAACAAATGACCTTAGCTTTTTCATCTATTTCAACAGGAACCTATGGTTTTCCAAAGGATAAAGCCTGTCAGATTGCAGTTCAAACAATTCAAAAGATTATGAATGAATATAAGAAGGCGCGTGACATCGATGTTATTTTTGTCTGTGATGAGGAAGAAGATTATTTACTTTATAAGGAAGCTTTAAAAAAATGAAATCCATTGTTGAATACAGTCATGCCTTTTTAAGACCGGTTTTACATCGGCAAGCGTATTGTATTGATGCCACCTTAGGGCGAGGAAAGGACAGTTCCTTTTTCTTAAAGGAAGGGGTACGAAAGGTCTTTGCCTTTGAAATTCAAGAAGAAGTTGCTTTAGAAACAAAAGAAAAGATAAAGGATGATCGTTTAGAGCTTTATTTGATGTCACATGAGAATATGGATCAAATCCATCATGAAATTGATGCTATCATCTTTAACTTTGGATATTGTCCAAATGGAAATCCAGAGATTACGACACAAGCTTCTTCAAGCTTAAAGGCGGTGAAAAAAGGCTTAAGCCTATTAAAGCGAAAGGGACGTATGGCTTTGGTCTTTTATCCACATGAACAAGGCTTACTAGAAGCAAAAGAAATAGAAGCTTATTTACAAAGTTTGGATTCATCGTATGAAATCATTCAAATAAAGAAATGGAAGCAACAATCTCCCTATTTGATTGGAATAGAAAAGAAGTAGTCGGAATACCGGCTATTTTATTTTGTTAGGTACTTGACAAAACATAGTAGTAAACATAATATGATAGTGAAAGGGGAAATCGTATGAATCCACAATTTAAAAAAGGGGTTCTTCAATTGGTTGTTTTAAAGACCATTTCAGAAAAAGATCTATATGGCTATGAATTGGTGACGAAAATCAATGAAGTGATTGATGTGAATGAAGGGACCATCTATCCTTTATTGAAACGCTTATTGAATGAACGTTTATTGGAATCCTATTTAAAGGAATCAAAGGAGGGACCACCTCGAAAGTATTATCATATTACGGATTTAGGAAAAGAAACCTATGCAGAGCTCTATGAGGAATGGACAAGATTTTCGCATAATGTGAATGCGTATTTGAAGGGGGAACGTCTATGACGAAGAAGGATTTTTTAAGTAGCTTGGAAAAGAAGCTACAATTCATTTCGGATCAAGAAAGAAATGATATCTTATTAGAATATGGTTCATATATCGATGATAAGATGGCCAATGGCTTCAGTGAAGAAGAAGCAGTTGCTGGCTTTGGGGATGTAGATGAGCTCGCAAAAGAAATTCTAGAGGCTTATCATATCAACACCAATTCGTTTGAATCCAAAACAGATAAAACCTTAGATCGAGCCTTTGAACAAACAGAAAAATTTGTGAAAGCGATTGGCCATTTAGGCTTGAATCAATTTGCTCATTTGATTTTTGATGCCATCGTCTTAATGATTCTATTATGGATTGGACGTTGGATTACGATTGACTTGGTTGGTAATATCTTTTTAGGTTTATTATTTAGCTTTATTGATATTGATACGACTTGGATACAAGATTTTCTACTGACAATCTTTAAATTAGCCTATGCTCTATTTGCGTTGTATTTCTTATTTGTGATTTTGAAAAGAAGATATAAGCGCTATAAAAATCAAGAGCTACAGCCAGGCGTTATGGAAGATGTCAATCAAGCTTGGCAAGGAAGCTTATCGGATGAACAAGCGTCTTCTTTGTATCATGAAAGAAGAGATGGACAATCTTGGTCAATGATTTTTGTGAAAATCATTTTACTTATCATTGCCCTTCCTTTGATTTGTCTTACCTTATCTGGAATCGCCTTATTTATCGCTTTTTTAGCTCTTTGTGCCATCTATAAGACCTTTAGCTTAGGTATCTTTTTAATGGGATTAAGTGGTGTTGGTATCTGTATTGCTCTATTGTGGCTGATTCTTTACTTCTGGCCAAAAGGAGGGGAGTCTCATGCGTAGGATCATTATTTTATTTATCTGCTCCGTGGTTCTCTTTTTATCAGGGCTGGGTGTTTTTGCGAGTGAATTATCCCAATTTAAAACCCAAAAACAAAGCCTTAAAGGCAAAGAGGTCACCGTCGAAAAGAAAATCGATGAGGATGTCACAAAGGTATTTTTACCGGATTATTGGGAAATAGATGGCAATCAAGCGCTTCAAATTGATGCCCAAGAAGATGAAAGCTTGGATGCGAACACCATAAAAATCACCTATTCAAATGTAATGCAGCTCGAAAGTGATGTAGATAATGATGAAGATGAAGGAAAAACAGTTACCATGGGCTTTTATTTGGATATGGATTTAGAGGATTCAAAGGAAAGCTGGCAGGATTGGGTTGAATATGGAATGAACCTATGGAAAAGTAAAACGATTCCTACCTATCAGCTAACAGAGAATCAAAAAAAGGTTGAAATCCGTTATGGATCGAACCTAAAGGATAAAATTGTATATGAAGATTGAAGCTAGAAATAGCTTCTTTTTTAAACTGCTTTTAAACTACATTCTTTATCTTAAGATTAGGAGGTAGCTTATGTTTGTTCGAAAGAAAATTATTCTAGGAATCAGCTTTGCCTGTTTATTTGCATCTATTCAACCTATTTATGCACAAGAGGCACCCCCTGAAGGTGGAGGCAATCCAGCACAGGGTATGCCTGGATCGGATGCATCCAATATCAGCTATTCGTCCGTGAAGGATTGTAGTGAGGATACAAAAATTAAGGATGAAACACTGGAAGCAAGCGGAAGCGATGTAAGTGTTGTTCATAATTCCAATGGAGCAAGTACGACCATCTCAAATACAACCATCAATCAAACGAGTGATTCAAGTACAGGTGGGGATGATGCAAGCTTCTATGGCGTAGGGGCCGCCATTTTAAATACCGATGGAACCTTATATGTGAAGGATTCAACGGTAAGTACGGATGCCAAAGGTGGAGCCGGACTCTTTTCCTATGGGGATGGGAAAACGTATGTTTCGAATACAAAAATAAATACCAAAGAAGATACCGCTGGAGGCTTACATGTTGCAGGCGGTGGGATTCTCTATGCATGGAATTGTAAGGTGAAAACACATGGTCAATCGAGTGCAGCATTACGCAGTGATCGTGGTGGTGGCACGATGGTTGTCAATGGAGGCACCTATAGTACGACCGGAACCGGCTCACCGGCTATTTATTCAACCGCAAATATTGCCGTAAAGAAGGTAACTCTATTGGCTGAAAATTCGGAAGCGACCTGTATTGAAGGAGATAATTCTGTTTATTTGTATCAATCGACATTAACTGGAAATATGCCAGAGGATAGTCAAAATGACTGTACATGGAATGTGATTTTATATCAAAGTATGTCGGGAGATTCACAAGAAGGAAATGCAACCTTCCAAATGGTTGGTGGAACACTAACGGCGAAAAATGGAGGTATGTTCTATACGACTAATACACAATCTACAATTACTTTAAAGGATGTAAAAATCAATAATGCAGAAGCTTCTGACTTTTTATTAAAATGTACTGGGAATTCCAATGAAAGAGGATGGGGAGAAAGTGGTTCGAATGGGGCGAATTGTACTTTTACTACCTATCAACAAAAGATGGAAGGCAATGTGTTATGGGACAGTATTTCCAATTTAAATATGCTCTTATGTGATTCAAGCAATTTTACCGGCGCCATTCTTCAAGATGAGAGCAATGCCGGAAATGGTGGGGATGGTTCATGCAATGTCACCATTGATAAAGACAGTACATGGATTGTAACAGGAGATAGTGTTTGTACAAGCTTAAATAATGCAGGTACGATTATCGATGCCAATGGAAAAAAGGTAACGATTCAATCCAGTGATGGAACGATTTATGTCAAAGGATCCAGTGAATATACGATTACAGTATCTAGCTATAGTGATGAAGCGAATACTTCACAAGCTACATCATTAACATCTTGGTCGGATTTTAAAGAAGAAAAACCAAGTGAATTAAAATAAATGTACTGTCAAAAGATTCTTTTTGTGGGATAATAAACCCTGAAAAGAATTTTTGTTCTTTAGGATGATGAAATGGATATATATCAAATTTTAGTAACATATAACCAACCTTGGTCGACTAATGAAAAAATTGCATTCGGTGGCTTATTGTGTGCAATTGCCACCGTGCTTATTGTTTGTTTCTGTCAAAAAAAATTAAAGATGGCTCAAGCAATTTCTATCTTTTTATTGGCTATTTTTTTATCGATTGTTTTTGAAAGTACGATTTTCACAAGAACTGTATCAACACACCAATATGAATTGGTTCCATTTTGGTCATGGCGAGCCATTTATCTTTACCATGATTGGGAATTATTAAAAGAAGATCTATTAAATTGTATTTTATTAATGCCAGTGGGTATTCTTTTGCCTTTTATTCTTGATCATCAGATTGAATGGAAAAAAGCCTTATCGGTAGGACTGATCATTTCCTTTACCATTGAATGCAGTCAATTGATCTTTATGCGTGGATTATTTGAATGGGATGATATCATTCACAATTCCTTTGGATGTATGTTTGCCTGTCTTTGTACCAATCGAATCTTTCATAAGAAAAGCTAAGGAAAAAATCCTTAGCTTTCAATCTTTTTTAATGGTGGAATCTTTTTAAATAAATGGAGTCGTTCTACTAACTCTTGATAAATGTCTGGATGAAAGGGTTTTGTACAAATGATTTCATAGGTGATATGAAAAGCAGTAATGGTGTAATTTGCAGAATGAAATCCATTTCGAAAATAAAAGTCTCTTCTTCTTAGTCTTAGTTCATTATTTTCTGCCTTTTCATCACAAAGCTCAATTTCACCCAATAAATTATAGCTTGGAAATTGCGCTTGAATGTATTGAAGACATTGAGCCCCATAGCCTTGATTACGAAATTGTGGATTAATGGCTAAATACATACAATAGATGGTTTCTTTATATAAAGCACAATGGGTAAAACCAATCCATTTTCCTTGATCATAGAAAGCCCAAAAGATATAGTCTTCACGCTGGCCAAGCTCTATTAATTGAGAAAACTTCATCTGTTCCATTTTAGGAAAGCTGGAACGATATAGCGTTTTGACTTGATCGATATTTTGGGCATTCACATCAAGATGCTTCATGCTTGCGCTCCTTTAATATAGGTATCGACATTTTTCTCTAAAACATCAAAGGTTACTTCGCCATCCTGTAGTAAAACAGAGACAAAGGCTTTGTTATCATAGGCATCCCCTAAGGCCTTTTGTGCTTTTTCTTGTAAAGAACAAATCTCATAGTAGCCATAGCTATAAGGAATATAAACACATGGTTCGTAACAAATTGATTCATAGAAAGAAGATAAGCTACTTGAATCAAAGCTTTCTTCATATTTTTCAATAAATTCGTCCTTACTTAATTGATTTAAATGAATATCTAAATCAAAGATTGCCATAAGATAATAGCTCGTATCTGCATTATCCATATATAATTTGGCTGTTTCCTGATCAAAATCTGGTAAATATTCCAAAGCCTCTTTGGCGGCAAATTCGGCAAAGC
Source organism: Segatella copri (assembly GCA_963654445.1). Taxonomy (GTDB): domain Bacteria; phylum Bacillota_I; class Bacilli_A; order Erysipelotrichales; family Erysipelotrichaceae; genus Absicoccus. Next base: position 3,195 of record CAVKAP010000057.1, on the reverse strand, counting down.
CCTCTGTAAAGGCTAATTCGTTAATCAAATATTGAACATTGTAGGTATTATGTTCCTTCAAATAATTGTATTGATACATATGTCCTGGTATTCCTTCGTGTGCAAAGGTTGTGTAGGTATCAATAGAGGATAAATCACTTCCAAAGTCCTTGGCATTAAAACGAATACGATTCGTATTATTTTCGTCAAGCACCGGTGTTTGATAGTAGGCAATAATACCAGCAGAGGTTTGTTCATCAGGTAAATTTTGAATATCATAGTCAGGAACTGTAATCTCTGGCATATTTTGCGTATAGTTTTGTACTAAGAAGGCTAAAATTTCATCTGTACTTGTAAAAGAAGTAGAAGAGAGATGATCTAACTTCTTGCTATTTTTATTGATGCGTTTACTAGCATCGTTATATGCATTGAGCAATTCCTTATAAATCTTTTTCGGACTTTTTGATGAGGATGCTTGTGATTGAACGGTTAGTTCATAATATTTTTTTCCGTTCTTTAAAGAAGTAATCGGTCTTGCTTCTTGATTATCATCCTTTAGCTTTTTTAGCTCTTTTTTCATATAGCGGAAGCTTGGATAATAAACTTCATCCAAAGCACTTTGAACCTGATCCTTATAGCTTTGTGCTGTATCGCTATCTAAGCTTAATTTATCAATTTCTTTATCAATATTATTTTGAATTTCATTCTCATCTTTATTTTTTAGAGTCGAATTGATTGATTTTATGGTTGTCTTATAATCAAAGGAAAGCAGCTCTTTTTCAGCTTGTTTTTTCGAATAGGAAATGGCTTCCTTTGTATAGCGCTTCGTATCCTTTAATAAAGTGATAAAGGCTTGCACATCATATTCGGAATAGATATCAAAGTTCGCAAAATAATTATTTAGAGTAACCGGAACACCATCATTTTCTGACCAGATATTGGCAAGATATTGGTATTTGCTTTTGTTTAATTCTTTATTTGAATCATAGGTGCTTTTATATTCATCATAAATATTTTGTTGGAGGGCATCTAAGCTGTTTCGATCAAAGGCTTCTAATTCTTGAATTTCTTCTTCTAATTCCTTTTTATCCTCTTTATCACTGGTAAAGGAACCAAGGCTTATTTCAATATCATCGGTAGAAATACCGAGGTTTTCAGGATTTGATACATAGCTATGCATGGTTGTATAGCTATCCTCCATCGTTTCTTTAAAATCTTTTTCAAGAAAAGCGGTGAATTCCTCATTTGGACTAGAAGCCGTTGTTTCTTGTGCATAAAGAGGAATGCTGGTAAAGGTAAGGGAAAAAGCGCATGAGCACGCAAATAATTTTTTTAACATAAATTCTCCTTAATCAACTTGTTTCTGATTGGTTTTATATTGAACAATGGTTTGTTCGATACGATGATTTTTCACTTCTTTGACAACAATCAATAAATCCTTTGTTCGAACTTCAAATTGAGAACCGTTTTCTGGGATATGACCATATTGACTTAAAATATAACCATTAAAGGTTTCATTTTCATCATCATTTAATGAAAGGCCCAAGGCTTGTTCAACATCTTCGATTTCAGCAGAACCATAAATGCGCCATTGATTGGAATCAATGCGTTGAATGTCCTTTCGATCCAATTCATCCTCTTCGTAGATTTCACCAACTAAGCTTTCCATGATGTCATGTAGAGTTACAATACCGGTCATTCCTCCATATTCATCTAGGACAATGGTGAAATAATTTTTATGGGCAGTCATTTCTTTAAATAGATGATCGACCTTACAGTTTTCCGCTTCAAAGAAGGGTTGGTCTACCGCATGATTAATGATGTCATCTTGATCCGATGGATCACTTAAACGAAAATAATCGCGTGTATCTAAAATACCAACAATATCATCCTCGTCTTCATTACAAATCGGATAGAAGGTATGTCGATTATCATGAATAATCTTTTTCCATGTTTCGGTCGAATCCTCTAAATGCAGTAAAATAACATCACTTCGATGAGTACAGATTTCTTCAATGGCAATATCATCCATTTCAAAGATATTTTGAATCATCTCGGTTTGCGTTTGTTTGATATTTCCGGCTTCACTTCCCACATTGATCATTTCACGAATATCTTCTTCTGAAATGTTTTCATCCGCAAAAAAGGTTGGAATCTGAACCGGTAAGGTAAGGATATGTACAAATGGATGAATCCAAGAATATAGCTTTAAGACAATGTTTGTGCACTCCAATTGATGAGCCAATCGCTTTGGAATTTGGATTGTAAAAAGAACATTGAGATAGATGGAAACAAGCGCAACGACAAACGAATCAAAGGGAATCCATTCGCATGAACAAAAGACAAAAAAACATCCGCATAAAATATGGATCCACCTTGTTTCTGCATAATATTGGTTAATGATTGTCAAATTATCATCATCGACAACTTCCTGTGTCATACTCGCAAGAATAGATAATAAAATACAAAGAATAAAGATTAATGGATAGATGTATATGGGAACAGCTCCCTTCATAAAACCGACTCCTTTTTAAAAATCATAACTAATTTTAGGGTTGAAATCAATTTTCTTTGTTCTGAATGATAATTTGTGCATCCTTGATTTGTTCCATCAAGAAAGAAAGGATTTTTTGTCGGGTTACAATGCCAATAAAAATGTGTCGATCATCAACAATCGGTACAAAGTTTTGGGCCAAGGATAATTTGAATAGAACATCAATTGGCTCATTGATTGTACAAGCCTTCATGAATTCTGGACGAAGTAATTTATGGATTGGACTTTGTTTATCCTCGGGATGTTTAAGGATGTACCATAAACAATCGCCTTCACTTAAAGTTCCGATGTATTTACCTTCCTGATCAATAACAGGCATTGCGGTAAAATGACAAGCCTGTAAAGCATCTAAGGCTTGTTGGATGGACATCATGCCATGTAAATATTGTACTTGGTCTTTTGTTTTTAAAAAGAAAAAAACGTTATCTAACATATGTAAATTTCACCTCAATAAAATTCTAACAAAGAATTATAAAAAGGATTTCAACAAATTATGGGAAATTCATCAAAGGGGGTTTAAATTCTTAAATTGGATGAATTTTAAATTGTTATTCGATATACTGTCTTTGAGGTGATTTGATGTATACAGTAATTGGGGCTCTTTGTGCAATAGTTGGCGTTATTTATATTGTGCATATGATTCGTAGTCGAAGTGATTCATA
>CAVKAP010000056.1:4120-12817 GCA_963654445.1 Segatella copri | reverse complement strand
TATAAAAAATATAAAATTGTATATTTAAAAGAGTACAGAAATATCTATAATTGTACTCAATATAAGGAGGATGTTATGTATGAATAACGAAAAGATTCAACAAATTTCGAAGGGAGCTTTAATGATGGCATTGATTTTTGTCTGCACATACACCATTAAAATTCCAAATCCAGCAACAGGAGGCTATACGCATATGGGTGACTGCATGGCTTTTTTAGCTGTTCTTGTTCTTGGAAAGAAGGAAGGGGCATTGGCTGCTGGATTAGGTGCTGCACTAAGTGATTTATTAACGGGAGCTGCTTTATGGGTATTACCAACCTTTTTTATTAAATTTCTTATGGGTTGGATTATGGGAGCCGTTGTTGAAAAGAATACCTTTGGACAACATAGCTGGTTTGTAGGGGCTTTATTTGGTGGTATTTGGCAAAGTATTGCTTATACGCTTGTGAAAATTCCAATGATTAGTCTTGTGGTAGCGGTAGGAAGTATTCCACGTATTTGTTTACAAACTGTTATTGGTTTAATCATTTATGCACTTCTTGCGAGTGTTTTATCAAAGAGTAAGGTTTTATCTTTACAAGGTCAAAATGTATGAAAAAGATTGATGCACATGCTCACTTGGGTGTAATTGGTGGTTGGGCCAATGTTTCTATGGATAGTGATCGAATGATTTCTTTGATGGATGAATATGAAATTGAAACGACAATGATATGTGATTTAGATAATGAAGAATGTTATCAAGCAATGAAAAAATATCCCAATCGGATTCAAGGCTGTGTTTATGTGAATCCATTAGAGGATAATGCTCTATCATTGATTGATACCTATGTAGAAAAAGGTTTTAAGGCAATTAAGCTGCAGCCTCTACGACATGCTTATTGTGCAGACAGTGAAATTGTTGACCCAATCTTAGATAGAGCGGAAAAGCTTCAAATTCCTGTTTGTATCCATAGTGGGCACCCACCCTATTCCTTGCCTTGGCAGATTGGACTGCTAGCGGAAAGACATCCCAATTGTAAGGTTTTAATGATTCATATGGGACATGGACATGGAGTTTATATCGATTCAGCTTTAAAAATGGCACGTAAGTATTCGAATATTTATTTAGAAATGTCCGGTATGCCGATGCATACAAAGATCAAAGAAGCTTATGATACCGTAGGGCATAATCGTATCCTATTTGGAACAGATGGGCCCTTTCATCATCCCAGTGTAGAGATTCAAAAGGTGAAGGTATCTGGAGTCGATCAAGCTGGCTTAGAGCGTATTTTTTATCAAAATGCGAAGGATTTCTTTGGTTTATAAATTGAGCAAAGATTGATTATTCACTGAAAGCTAATGCAATTCTCTATCATTTCTTATAAAATGAAATCAAGAGAGGTGAAAGTTATGATCGGTATAATAATCGGTATTCTTGTTGTTTTATGTGTGGTATTTATTATTTCTTCTTACAATAAATTGGTTAAGATGAGAAATAAATGTGATGAAGGCTTTGCGACTATGGATGTTTATTTAAAGAAACGTTTTGACTTAATTCCAAATTTAGTTGAAACCGTAAAAGGCTATGCGAAGCATGAAGCCAATACCTTATCATCTGTGATTGCTCAAAGAAATATGGCAAAAACACCAAGTGAAGTGATGGAATCGGAAGGACAGATAAGTCAAGCGGTTCGTGGTATCTTTGCCGTAGCAGAAGCATATCCAGATTTAAAGGCCAATACGAATTTTGTGGATTTACAAAATCAATTGAAGTCAATCGAAGAAGATATTGCCAATGCACGTAAGTTCTATAATGCGGTCGTACGCGAATACAATGATGCAATTATGGTCATTCCAAGCAATATCATTGCGTCTTTATTCCATTTTGAAAAACGAGCTATGTTTGAAGTATCCAATCAACAAGAGAGAGAAAATGTTCAAGTTAAGTTTTAAATGGCTTCTTGCCATTACTTGTGCACTTTTTCTTTGTATGAGTCCTACTCTTATTCAAGCGGATGAGGGTGGATATACGATTGAAGATTATCAAGTAGAGGCGGTCTATCATAAAAACAATACGATAACGGCTCAAGAAACGATTCAGGTAAATTTCTCTAGTCCAAGGCATGGAATCTATCGAAGCATTCCATTGAATATGTATGTTGGCTATTCAAAGGAGGATGATCCAGATCAAACAAAGAATCCAGAACGCTATAAAATTCAAATTGAGGATTTAAAGGTTACTGGGGATTCCTATGATGTAGAGGATGAGGATGGGGTTGAAAATATCCAAATTGGCGATGCAGACCAATATGTCACTGGAGAGCATACCTACCATATATCCTATACGCTTGTCATTCCGGAGGATTATCGTGAGGGCTATGATTTTATTTATTATTCGCCTCTAGGCTCTTATTGGAATACAACAATTCATCATTTTCAATTTGATGTACGCTTTGAAAAAGCTTTAACACAAAAGGAAATTAATAATTTCCATGTGTTGAGTGGGGATTTAGGAAAGGAAGACAATGCCCTTTCTATTGATTATTCCTTGGATGCGAATGGTATTTCTGGACAAGCTTATAATATTGGTAAGAAACAAGCGATTACGCTTTATGGAAAGCTTCGTTCCAATTATTTTGTTGGCGCCAAACAAGCTAAGACTAAACCTGCTTGGATTTGCGCAATTCTTGCCTTGTTGCTGATTGCGATTTCTTTGATTGATAATTTAAAAGTAAAAAGAGAAAAGATCATCCCGATTGTTTCCTTCAATCCACCTGAAGATTTGGATCCTGCTGCAGTTGGTTATCTTGTTGATGTGAAAAGTGATTTGGTGGATCTTATGGCTTTAGTTCCTTATTGGGCTTCGAAGGGCTATTTATCCATTGAAGAGAATGAGGATGAAACCATTCTACATAAAGAGAAAGAACTCGAAGAGAATCATCCATTGTATCAAGAAATGATTTGGGAAGGCTTATTTAAGGATAAGAAGAAATGTTCGATGAATCATCTTTCAAAACGCTTTGCCAAAAAGCTCGAAGCGGCTCAAAAAGCCTTAGAAAATGAGTATACAGAAGAAAAGGCTTTGACGGATTATGACATTGGATTGCTATGGCTGATTGCTTCTCTTCCATTTATGGCATTGATGGTCTTATTTAATAGTAAAGTGTCTCTTTTTACAGGTATTGGAGTCGCTCAGGCAAGCTTTCTATTGATTGCAAGTGCTTTATGCGTTGGAATGTATACGAATTATGCGAAACAAACCTTTGAGAAAACAAAGGATAAGCTTATACGGTGGGTATGTATTTTCGTTTTCGTTATCTTGTGTGTATTTATTGTGAAATCTCAAGCGCAAAGCTCTGCGAGTATTCTTCCTAGCTATTTGCTAGTGGCTGTCTTTGCTCTCTTTACGATTCTTGCGATTCGAATCAATCACTTTAGTTATCCAACAAGCTATTGGATAGAGAAGGCTGGACCTTTATTAGGCTTTAAGGAATTCATTGAGAAGGCAGAATTGGATCAATTGGAACGTTTGTCAAAAGAGAATCCATCTTATTATTATGATGTGATTCCGTATGCGATGGTCTTTGGTTTATCAAAGACATGGGCTAAGAAATTTGAAGCCATTCAAATTGAACAACCAAGCTGGTATCATACATCAAGTCCAGATCCCTATTCGACTTGGATGTATTATTCTATGTTAGATCATGGAATCACGCAAAGTGCACAAAGCCGAGTTGATGAATATATTGCTGAACAAGCCAAATCGACGGCATCAAGCTCTTCTGGCTCCTTTGGAGGCTTTTCTGGAGGCGGTGCTGGCGGAGGCGGTGGCGGAAGCTGGTAAAAAAATAAATTGCTCCATTTGGAGCAATTTTTTTAAAGGAAGAAAAGAAAGAAAACTAGACCATAGACCCATCCAAAAATTAAGCCACAGACGACATCCTTGATCCAATGTACACCAATCAAAATGCGACATAGGCCAATCAATAGCGCAAAGAGAATAAGAATCCATCCAAAATAAGGATGAAGGGTATAAAAGGCAACCGATAAGATGGCTGCACTAAAGGCATGGCGACTTGGAAAGCTTTTGCCTTTGGTATCTTTTCGATCAAGGGGAGGTAAATTTAAAAGCTCATAGGGTCTCGGTGCATTGATTTTTGCACGGATTAAGGTTTCAATCAAAAAGCCGCTGGCTGGAATACAAAGAAATGGAAGCAATTTTTTCCAATCCCTTTGCAGGCAAAGATAGAGGATGGAGAGGATATAAGAAAAATAAATTATTAGACTTAATCCTTTACAAAGATAAACAATAAAAGTTGAAATCTTTTTATGTTTAGAGAGCCATTCATATTTTTTAATGTACCAATTCATGGTTTAAGTGTAGTACAGAATCCTTTTTTTTCAAACTTTAAAGTGATTTATGCTAGACTGAATATAGGATTATTTACATGTTTATTGAATTAAAAAAGTGGACCCTAGGGGACCGAGAAAAATTTGCCGATATTTGTAACCATACCAATCAAACCTATCTAAGCTTTGATATGCCTTATCCCATGCGAACAGCCGATGCTCGATGGTGGTTAGAATATGTGGTACAAAATGATGGAGTCACTGGCTTATATCGAGCCATCTATTATGAACAGGAATGCATTGGTCAAATTTATTTTCGTATTATGAATGAGAACTATGCGCTATTAACGTATTTTTTGAAAGAGGAATATGAAAATCGAGGAATTATGACCTATGCGACCTCTTTAATTTGCCAAGAGGCTTTTGATTCCTTTTCGATTGATAAAATTCAAGCCCATGTATGTGAAGGCAATATTGCTAGCCAAAGAGTATTAGAAAAAAATAGTTTCTCCTTGAAAGAAGTAAAGAAAAAAACTATAGTAAATAGGAATCAAGTATTGTGTGATCAATATATATATGAAAAGAAATAGGACAGAACCTACGTTTTGTCTTTTTTTAGTGGAGGCGTGATGAAAAAAGAAATGGATATGCTGAAAGGGCCTTTGGCAGGAAATATTTTAAAATTTGCGATTCCTTTGGCTTGTACAGGAATTTTACAACAATTGTTTAATGCGGCCGATGTGATGGTAATTGGACGCTTTGTTGGTAAACATGCCATGGCTGCTGTTGGAAGCAATAGCTCGTTTATTGGTTTAATGCTGAATTTATTTGTAGGGATTTCATTAGGGGCCAATGTTGTGATTGCTCGCTATACTGGACAAAAAGAAGTGGAAAAGGTTCACCAAACCGTTCATACAGCGATTTTAGTTGCGTTGATTGGTGGCGTCATTATGACCATTTTAGGAGAATTGCTCGCAAATCCACTTTTGGTTTTATTGGGTGTTCCAGAGGAAGTTTTTTCTTTAGCCCGCCTCTATTTAAGAGTGTATCTATTAGGAATGCCAGTCATTTTCTTATATAACTTTGAATCAGCGATTTTTCGTAGTCAAGGAAATACGAGAACGCCTTTGATTTGTTTAACGATTTCGGGCTGTATTAATGTTGTTTTGAATTTATTCTTTGTTCTTGTTTTAAAAAGAAGTGTTGATGGGGTAGCCTATGCAACGGTTATATCCAATGTGGTCAGCTCCTGTCTCTTGTTTTATTTATTGGTCCATTCGGATCGAGAGGTACGTATTCGAAAAAATGAATTTAAGATTCACCTTCATGTATTAAAAGAGATGTTTCGGATTGGATTGCCAGCTGGTTTACAGGGTTGTGTCTTTTCTATTTCGAATATTATGGTCCAATCGGGTATCAATAGCTTAGGTGCTGATGTTATGGCAGGAAGCTCTGCTGCCTTTAATATTGAAATTATGGCTTATTATTTAGTTAATTCCTTTGGACAGGCGGCAACGACCTTTATTGGACAAAATCATGGAGCAGGGCAACTGGATCGTTGTAAGCAAGTCACACGCTGGACGATTCTATTGGCTTCTATTTTTACTAGCATTGTTTCAATCTTTGTGGTTCTTTTTGCACCAGAATTGATTCGTATCTTTAATAGTGATCCAAAGGTTATTGAAGCAGGCTGTACACGCTTGTATTGGATTGTTGGATTAGAGCTGATTAATATGATGATTGAATTACTATCAGGGACCATGCGAGGCTATGGCTACTCCTTTGTGCCTGCTTTAATTGCAGTCGGTGGTATATGTGGAATTCGTGTTCTTTGGATCTATACGATCTTTAAAGCCAGTCATACCTTTTCGACTTTAATGAAGGTTTATCCAACCAGCTGGGTTGTCACAACGCTTGTGCTAATTGGAGCTTATTTTGCCTATCGAAAGAAAATGATTGCATAGAATTGTTTATCAACACAATTGTTTTTGTGCTTGAGCACATTGTCGATTGAAGAAAAAGTGATAATATATCTGCATAACGACGGGGTTATACGAAAAGTAGAGCTCCGTTTTTTATTATTATAAGGAGATATGAATATGTTAAGAGAATCATTACCAGAAATCGTAACCGAAACTGTACCTGGTCCAAAAGCAAGTAAAGTGATCGAAAGAAGAAAAAAAGCCATTCCTAATGCGATTGGATGTGCTTATCCAGTTGTCATTGAAAAAGGTGAAGGTGCCATGATTGAGGATGTGGATGGCAACCGCTTTGTTGATTTTATTGGTGGTGTCGGAGTTCTAAATATTGGTTTTTCACATCCTGAAGTTGTTGAAGCAGTAAAAGCGCAAGCAGAAAAATATTTTCATGGAATGTTCAATGTCGTAACGCATGAAGGTTATGTCGCTTTAGCTGAAAAATTATGTGAAATCGTTCCAGTAAAGGGAGAATCCAAAAAAGCCTTCTTTGCCAATAGTGGTGCCGAAGCCGATGAAAATGCGGTAAAGGTTGCTCGTGGTTATACTAAACGTCCAAATATCATTGTATTCTCAGGAGCCTTCCATGGTCGTACCTTATTGACCATGTCAATGACCTCTAAGAAAAAATATGCGAAGGATATGGGACCTTTAGCACCTGGTATCTTCCGTGCAGAATTCCCTTATTTATACCGTGCTCCAGGAGATTTAAAAGGAGAAGAAGCTATTGATTACTATGTAAAATCAATCTATAAGGTATTTGAAGAATGTGCTGCACCAGATACAGTTGCTGCAATGGTTGTAGAACCTTTACAAGGTGAAGGTGGATTTATTCCAGCAAACTTAGAATGGATTCAAGCTGTTCGTAAGATTTGTGATGAATATGGAATTTTATTGGTTGCAGATGAAGTGCAATCTGGATTCTGTCGTACAGGACGTATGTTTGCATCCGAATATTGGAAGGAAGTAGGCGTTCAACCTGATATTTTAGCTACCGCAAAATCAATCGCAGGTGGTATGCCATTATCTGCAATTATCTCAAGTGAAGAAATTATGGATTCTGTTCCAGGCGGAACCATTGGTGGTACCTATTGTGGAAACCCGGTTTCATGTGCTGCAGCCTTAAAGGTTATTGAAATTATGCAAAGAGACCATTTAGCTGATCGTTCTTTAGAAATTGGTGAAAAGGTACGTAAGGCTTATGGTGAAATGTCAGAAAAATATGATATCATTGGTGATGTTCGTGGACTAGGTGGAATGATTGGTATCGAGTTTGTAAAAGATAAAGAAACAAAAGAACCATATCCTGAATTTGTAAGTCAATTGGTTCATGAATGTGCACAACATGGTTTAATGGTTGAAAGTGCTGGTACCTATGGAAATGTTATTCGTTTCTTAGCACCACTTGTTATTACCGATGCACAGCTTGAAGCTGGATTAAAAATCTTTGATGAAGCCATCGCAACATTATTGAAATAAACAATCAAAAAGGCAACGCGTGTTGCCTTTTTCTCTATTTTATGATATGCGCACATCCAATGCCTAAGCCACCTGGTCCAACATGACAAGAAATACTTAAAGAAAGCTGTTGATGATGAATTTCATAGCCAGGGAAGGCCTCTTGGACTTCATTTAACCAAGCTTCAATTTGTTCTGGATCTTGATAGGTATAAGCAACCAATAACTGCATTTCTTTCTTTTGATCAAAGTCTTTGAAGCGGGTTTCTAAATCTTTTTTTAAAGCCTTGATCATATCTTTTTTTGCCGCCTTCATTCCACGTGCTTTCGCAAAGGAATCTAATTTTTCTCCTTGAATTTGTAGAACTGGTTTAATTTTTAATAGACCACCTAATAGAGCAGCACTGGCAGTAATACGTCCACCCTTTTTTAAATAATCTAAGGAATCCACCGTAATATAAATACTCGAATTAAATTTTTCCTCTTCTAAAATCGCTTTAATTTCTTTGGCATTCTTTCCTTGATTTTTTAACGTAATCGCATCTTTAATGGATTGTTCCTGTGTTGCAGAAATCCGTTGATTATCAACAACTTGGACTCTTCCATTCATTTCTTGGGCAATCTGCATGGCCGTTTGACAAGAGCTGCTTAATCCACTTGACATCGGAATATATACAATTTCATCATAGCTTTTTAATAAATCGGACCAAATAGAAAGAATTTCACCAATCGGTGGCATGGAGGTTGAAAATTCCATATCTGGATTTTGATTCATTCTTTCATAAAAGTCCTTTGCGTTTAAATTCTCATTTTCATAATATTGTTGCCCATCCAAGAAAAATGGCATACGAATCACAGTGATTCCCATCTCTTTTCCTTGTTCGGGGAAAATACCGGAATTTGTATCGGTAACAATAGCTACGTTGTTTGACAT
>CAVKAP010000056.1:0-3674 GCA_963654445.1 Segatella copri | reverse complement strand
AATTGACTTGTGAAAATTTTACTTTTTGAAATGTATCTATTATAATATGACCATTAGAAAGGTGAATTTTATGGGTATTTTAACTAATCGAGATTTATTTTTGGCAAGTGAACCAGAAATAGACGTTGATCAATTTGATCGTGTCGCATTGGATCTTCCTTATGCCAATCAATCATGCAATCAGATATTAGATATCTGGTATCCATCACAACAAGAAGGACCGTATCCAGTCGTGATTTTATTTCACGGGGGTGCCTTTGGAGCAGGACATAAAAGAAGCTTTTATATTTCAAGTATGGCTCAACCAGTTTTTCAAGGTTATGCGGTCGTTACGGTTGAGTATCGCTTATATCAGGAAGCAACTTGGCCAGCACAATTAATTGATGGGAAGGCAGCCATTCGTTATTTACGAGCACATGCCAAGGAATTGGATTTGGATCCAGATCGTTTTGCGCTTTGGGGAAACTCTGCCGGAGGTTCTGTTACACAATTGTTGGCAACGACTGGTGATGTAGAGGAAATGGATGACTTGAGTGTAGGAGAACAAGCATCTAGTAAAGTGCAAGCAGCGATTGCGTGGTATACCGTAAATGAATTTATCAGTAATGAACAATTTTCGGTAAATACCAGAATTTTACGTGATCAAAAGGGAGCTGCTGATGGTATGGTTCCAAAGGATGCGCAAGGAGAGGATTCTCCTTTGACAAAGGTTTTAGGCTACAATCCTTTGATTCATCCAGAAAAAGCGGCTAAGGTCAGTGCGATTTCTTATGTGGATGAAACGTGTCCACCGATGCTTTTACAACATGGAACGGATGATTTAATTGTCGATCATCATCAATCTATCTATATGAAACGTCGTGTAGATGAAGTCTGTGGACCAGAGCGAGCACACTTGGATCTATTTGAAGGGGAACCACATGGCTCTCAAAAAATTAAAGCGGATGAGAATATTTCTCATTGTATTGATTTCTTAGATGAAGTGTTATGGGATGGAAAGAATCCATACCGTAAACCGATTCAGGAATTAAAAATAAGAAAGTAAGAAAAAAGGGAAAGATTATGGGTACTAGTATTTCAGTTATTGGGCTGTTAGTTGCAGCCGTCGTATTTATCATTGTCGTATGGAAGGGATTGGATGTATTTTCGTCTACGATCCTTGCATCATTTATTATTATCGCAACAAGCTGGATGAATTGGTGGGAAGCCTTGCAGAATTATGCAGCTGGCTATACCGGATTTATTTCAAGTCAGATTTTCTTATTAGTTATTGGTGCTGTTTTTGGTGAATTAATGGCAGTCAGTGGAGCTGCTGAAACCATTGCTAATTGGATTACCGAAAAGTTGGGCGTAAAACGCGTGATTTTATCGATTACGGTCATTACCACGATTTTCGTTTATGTTGGTATTTCTGGCTTTGTCGTATTGTTTGTCATTGCACCAATCGCAACGGTTATGATGAAAAGAGCTGGTTATGCGTATCGTTTGATTCCAGGTATTATTTTTATTGGGGCAACCAATTCTGCAATGTTGCCTTATGCCATTAATGTCACAAATACCATTCCAGCTGCCATCATTAAAGAACAGGTTCCAGATGCGGTCGTTTCTTTAGGATCAGCACCAATTTTAGGAATTATTGCCTTTATTGTATCGAATGTGGTTGGTTATGGATATATGGTCTATGCTGCAAATAAAATTGCCAAAGAAGAAGGAACAGTTGTAGATGCCTCTGGTAAGGTTGAAATCAAACCAACACGCGATGATTTACCATCTGTTCCAATTGCTTTGATTCCATTTGTTGTTGTAGTTGCTTTTGTTTTAATTGCTTCGAATGTAACAACAATTGATGCCAATGCGATTGCCGTTTTAGCAATGTTTGTAGGATCTTTACTTCTTGTCTTATTGTGCTTTAATCAAATCAAGAACGCAAAGGATGGTAAAGGTCTAAAGGATACGATTGGAAAAGGTGTTAACAATGGTGTTGGTGCTACTGTTATGGCAGCAGCTATCATTGGTTTCTCTACGGTTTTACAAAATTGTGTCGGCTTTGATGCAATTAAGAATTGGGTTTTAACCTTCAATATGAATCCATATATTACCGAATTCTTAGGCTTGAATTTACTAGCTGGTATTATGGGAAGTGGAACCGCAGCCGTACAAACCTTTTTCCAATTCTTTACGAAATCCTTAGTACAAAAAGGAGCCAATGTATCAGCATTGCACCGAATTGCACCAGCTGCTGTTACCGGTATGAATACCTTACCGAATGCGGGTGGAATGGTTGCTCAATTAAATTGGATGAAAATTTCATTAAAAGATGGATATTGGTATGTCTTTATTACATCGGTTATCGCACCAATGGTTGGATCTTTGGTTGCAGTTATTTTTGCGATGATTCTTTATTAAAATCTTGTCATCTAGGAAACTAGATGACTTTTTTGTTGGTTTGACAAGTTTTCTAAAGCATTGTATAAAAAAGGCATGAAGACTAGATTTTATATTGTAAGACATGGACAAACCCTTTTTAATCAAATCGGCAAAATCCAAGGATGGTCCGATTCACCTTTAACCGAGAAGGGCTTTGAACAGGCGTCAGAAATGGCTAAAAAATTAAGTGAAATCGATTTTGTTCTAGGCGTTAGCTCAAGCAGTGAAAGAGCAAGAGATACTTTATTGACCATCGCAAAGGATCGCTTTCCTTGTGCATTTTATAAAGATTTAAAAGAAATTTGTTTTGGAAGCTTAGAAGGGGATTCAACCAAAGCCGTCATTGGAAGCACCCGAAAAGATTGGAGCGAATTTGGTGGAGAAACCTTTGATCAAGCACGAGAACGACTAGAGAATTGTTTACTGTCGATTTCAAAGGAAGTTGGCCAAGGAAATGTGTTAGTTGTTAGTCATGGTGCGATTTTAAGAGAATTCATTCATCATTTGAAACCAGATTTCTATGACATCATGCCCAATTGCTCGATGTTTATTGTTGATTGTATCGATGGAGAATTGAAGCTATATTCGCTTCCGGAGGCCTTACTATGAAAACAGAATTTTATATTGTACGACATGGACAAACCTTATTTAATGTGAAGAATTATTACCAAGGATGGTGTGATTCTCCTTTGACAGCAAAAGGGATTCAAGAAGCCAAAAATGTACATGAAGGCTTGAAGGATATCGATTTTGTGTATGCCGTCAGCTCAAGCAGTGAAAGAGCGATGGATACTTTAAATTATATTATTGGAAATCGTTCAATTCCTTCATCGTGGGATAAAGGATTAAGAGAAGTGTTTTTTGGTGATTTAGAAGGATCCTATGTACTAGATACAAAGCCATCGGCTGAAAAGGATTGGATTGGCTATGCCTATTGTGGTGGTGAAAATCGAGATGAAGCCTATGAGCGTTTCAAAAAGACACTTGAAAAATATGCTTATGATGGAAAGGTCTTAGTTGTTACCCATGGAGCAGTGATTGCCCGAATGATTCAACATTTCGATTCAAAGGCTTGGGAAGAAAGAAAAGCACCCGGTGAATTGGTGCCCAATTGTTCACTGACTAGAGTTTCTTATGAGGATGGAAGTTTTACTTTACTAGCCCATCCAAGCTTAGATTATTTGAATATAGAAAAATAGAGTATTGCTTACAGGCAATACTCTTTTATAAAGTCTGAAAAGTAAGGA